>JBKCEW010000175.1:0-3251 GCA_046304235.1 Crocinitomicaceae bacterium
GATTAGTACTATTCTCAATTATATAAATTCCTAGCAAAGTTTAGATTAACAAAATTTGCAGGTTTAAAATCGAAATTTATTTCCTCATACTTAACATTCAAAACAAACCTTAATTCATCTCTTCTTTTCGGAAAAACAGAATTTGTTTGGTAGTATTTTTTCCATCGATCCTTTGCATTTTCAGACTCTTTTCCAAAAACTAGTTCCCACCTTTCATTTGCAAGAACTTGATTCTCAAATACAGTATCCAACATAGTTCGAATTGACTCTACCTCTTCATTTTTAATTTGTTGAACACCTTTCAATTCAGCATATTTCACATTAGTTCTATTTTCCTTATCCAAATAAAACAACTCCAATAAATCAACATCTTGTCTTATACGAGTACTAAAAGCAGGAACAAAGGCTAATTTATTCTCTTTCAGTATATCAATAAAATTAAACTCTTCTAGTCCCAAAGTAAGTGTTGGTGTTATTTTTATCCCAAATGAACTTAAATTTTGAGGGCCTAAAAAATCTGAACTTCTATACGTTTTTGCTTTCATATTCTTAAATCATTTAAAATTTTAAACACTCCACAAATAACCCCATTCCTCCCCAAAACAACGGTATATTTTAGTTTCATTTCGGTTTCAAACCGGTTAACACCCATTACTTATTAATGATATACAAGTATTTACGTTGATCTTCGTTATCCTTTACGCGTTGAATTAGATTGGGGTGTTTTTTGTTTATTTCTTGAATCAACCGATGACGTTTGAGTTTTCGGCTATCATAAGACAGTTTTTGAATATCAAATAATTCGTCAATTTGATGCGTTCGGAGTGGTTGGCCTTCATAGGCAATGATCTTTTCGTAAAAACTGTGTTTTTCAATGGGTAATGATCCCTTAAATTTGGAGAATATAGATTTTCTTATAACGAATAAATAACTAAACCCTAAAATAGAACAGATTAGGATAAACGTATAAATCCAAATATACCGTTCGTTTTTAATGCCCTTGATTTTCTTTGAAATATCTATCCTTTTCAACCCTTTTTTAGCATTGTAATACAAAAAGTTTGTTTTGTTATTAGTAGAGTATTGATTTAAAGGAATCTTCAATGAAAGCGCATGGCTGTGAAAGTTGCTTTTTTCAATCACCAAATACAAAGTTTCTTTGCGATGAACAATAAAGTCTTTCAAGTAAAATGTTTCTATCTTACTTTCGCTAGACCAAAAACAAGGAGATAGACAAAAAAATAAGATAAGAAAAAGAAAAAAACGAATCCATTTTCGTCTCATTGTTCATTCGTTTAGATTGATTTGCAAACAAATAAACTTAGGATTAAGAGTTTTAACTGCCTATTTCAGTTGCTTTTTAGTTTCATTTCCGTTTCACACCGGTTGCAAACCAATTTTTGAAACCTCAAAAAATGACATTAACTCTCTATTTTTTAATTTGATATAAAAAACGACGTTTATCAGTATCGTCTTTGATACGCGTGATAAAATCAGGATGACGTTGGTTCATCTCGTTAATCATTCTATTTCTTTTGAATTTTTTACTGTCAACATCCATGTGTTCGATACCTAGTAATTCATCAAGTTCTTCGGTATTTAGCAGGCTATTTTTGCCCAATAATTTCAATTCTAATTCATTATAATCAGCCACTAATTTTGATGACTTATTCCTCCTGAAAAAGTAAACTACTGCAAACGAAATCAAACCAATTAATACCAAATAAGTCCAAAAGGAAATGTGAATACCGCGCTTAGCTATTCCGGAAACAATCAAATGTTCTTTCGGTTGGTCTTTCCAAATAGTTTCTAAATCAATTTTTACTTCTAATGGCGATTTTCGATGATTTACAAAAGAATGAAGTATTAAGGTATTATTTTGAACTTCTTTTAACGTATTGTGAATCAAATCTAAGCCTAACGCTTCATTTTTAACTCGCACAAACTTCATATTCTTTCTAGATACTAAAATTGACTCTAATTCACCAATCGAAATAACGAAGTCATTTGTATAAAACACCCTACCTTGTATGCACGCATTTTGATTAAGTGCTTTTTTTGACCATTTTTTGGTTTTTAAATCAAGTATATAAATCGCTGAATCAAGAATATCTTTCTCAATGAGATTACCCGATTTAAAGTTATTGAATGAAATAATTTTATTACCTAACTTGAATGCAATACCTAAAATATAATTCGGCATTGTCCCCTCTGTTTTATCTACTGCCCAACCTTCTAATTTTGCATTAAAGTATTCTAGGTTGTTGTTGGTATTAAAAAATCCATACCCACCTAAAGCATAAATTTGGTTGTTCCACGAAAACAAATACCTACCAAAATTCCCACCATGAAAGGTACTTTTATCTAATCGCTTTATTTTCCCTTGTTTCACTTCAAAAACATAATGATAACCAACAGGAACTACAAAGGTATCTGCATGCATTACCACAAAATGATTATAATCCAATAAAATCGACTCCTCATTCGCGGCATTTCCAAACTGTTTAGAAATCTCCTCTCTAACTGCTTCCTTATAATCTCCTGCAAACGAAAAAGAAAATATGAATATCAATAAAAAAATAACTGTAAACCTCATCAATGATTTTTTTCTCAAAACTACAAAACAAATAAATTCAAATGATTAATTTTTATTGCTTGATGATTAATTGAAATCCGCACTTCAATTTTAATCTATCCTACTCCGTGACCTCTGCGATACCTCTGTGCACTCTGTGTTAAAAAATAAAACACAAAGAAAAAAAAGGTACACAAAGTTCGCTGAGGAAAACTCAACACCTTATCTAGTTAATCTTCATGTCTCTGTGTACTCTGTGAGACCTCTGTGATCTCTGCGTTAAAAAATAAAACACAAAGAAAAAAAGGTTCACAAAGTTCGCTGAGAAAACTCTCCTCTTATTTTTTTAAATAACTTTCACTCTCCGTGACCTCTGTGCTACCTCTGTGTACTAAGTGTTAAAAAATAAACAAGACAAAAGACTTTTAGATTAAAGACAAAAGACCGAATCAAACCCAAAAAAAGCGATAGCGACCTCGAAATCTCAACCGTCCCTTAGGAAATGTAGACTGGGACCCACAACAATAAGTAAGCGTAAAAAATTATACTGTTTGAGGAGGGACGACGAGTTTATAATTTTTAGTGTCGTTTGTTAGTGGGTAGTCGAATTTCCGAGGACTAGTCCCGATAGCTATCGGGATTTGGCTCTACCTTTTTTGGCAATGAAAAAAGGTAG
>JBKCEW010000176.1:0-6892 GCA_046304235.1 Crocinitomicaceae bacterium
GAACTGCACCGCGTTTAACGATGGTAATGGTTTCGATGAAAGGAGAATGAACGGGTAAGATACGCTCTACACCAATGTTACCAGACATTTTACGAATCGTAAAAGTTTCTGTTGCACCAGCGCCACGACGTTGTAAAACAACACCTTGGAACTGCTGAATACGCTCCTTGTTTCCTTCTTTAATTTTGTATGAAACAGTGATCGTGTCACCACTTTTAAAAATAGGAAAGTTTTTAACTTCTACTAATTCTTTTTCAAGTTCTTTAATGATATCCATTTTTATGTGCTTTAATATCTATTCCAAAAATTCAGAGTGCAATATTACAAATAAATTTTCATTACTTCTTAATAAACCTTAAAAAAAATACAATTTCTTTATTTTTTCTAAATTTTATTTCAAATCGAGATGAATTTGTATCTTTAAAAAAGATTATTAAACAGATGAAAACCCTAATTATTACATTTATTCTATTTATTTGTTTCGCTTGTGCTCAAAAACAACAAGTCCCTGAAAGCAGTATTAAAAGGGGAGTATTGCTTATGGATCAAGAAGCTTATCAAACAGCTATTGATTATTTTCAATCGCTAATAAAGGATGAAACGAATGAGGTTTCCAAAGCGGTTATTTATAGAAATATATCTATTTCTTTTCAAGGTTTAAATCAATTAGATTCTGCTAAATATTACGCGAAGAAATCTTACCTCGAGTCACCCGAAGATTCTTTCGAATACTTTTTAAATAAAGCAGATTACAATTTACTAGTTAATCATGTTTCTGAAGCAATCCAAAATTTAAATAAAGCGAAATCTATTGATTCTAAAAGACAAGAAGTATATAATCGTTTTTGTTCGGTTTATTCAGGAGAATATGGAGAGGTTTTTTTTGAACCTGATTTAGCAGAGAGAAATGCTTTAATCGCTTGTAAAATAAAGCCTAATCGAATTGTAAAAGAGCAATTGGGTTCGATTTATTTTCAAAATGAAAAATACCATCATTCAGCACGTATATTTAATGAGCTTGTTAAAAAGTATCCTGAAAATAAAAAATACACCTTTTTTATGGGGCAGGCACTTTATTTTGATGGTAATGAGAGTCGTGGTTTAGATTTGATGAAACAAGCAGCTGAACGAGATGATTCATGTAAAGTTATGTTTCAAGAAATTTTTGAAAATTTATAATGTCTGAGATTAGAATTATTGGTAGAAAAGATAGGGCAGACTTTCCCATGTTTGAAATGTTTAATGTACCTGTAAAAATTGATAGTGGTGCTTACTCTAGTTCGATCCATTGTTCTAGTGTTAGTGAAATTAAAAACCATGAAAACGAATCTTTTTTGGAAGTGATTTTTTTGGATGAATCCTATGCTGGTTTTAAGTCTGGAAAAAAAATATTTACTTCTTACAAAAAGAAAAAAGTAAAAAGTTCAACGGGTGATGAACAAGAACGTTTTTTTGTTAGAATTCCAATTGTACTTTTTGGTGAAATAATTGAAAGCGATTTTTCACTTACGACACGTAATGGATTAAAAAACCCTGTGTTAATAGGTAGAAAATTATTAAATAAAAAATTCTTAATAGATACATCAAAAACAAACCTTTCCTTTAAGGAAAAGAAAAAAGCAACGAAATGAAAATAGCAATTTTATCCAGAAATGCTTCCTTATACTCGACAAGAAGATTGGTTGAAGCGGCACAGAAAAGAGGTCATGAGGCTCAGGTAATTGATCATTTGATGTGTAATATTGAAATAGAACAGAAAGGTCCTTCGATTTATTATAAAGATAGGTATCTTGAAGATTTTGATGCTGTTATCCCTCGTATTGGTGCGTCTGTTACTTTCTACGGAACAGCAGTTGTTCGCCAATTTGAAATGATGGAGGTTTTTTCTGTCGTTGGTTCGAGAGGAATTGTCCATTCTAGGGATAAATTACGTTGTTTACAGATGCTTTCAAAGGAAAGAATCGGTTTGCCTAAAACGGTTTTTACAAATTACTCTCGTAATGTGGAACATGTTGTTGAATCTGCAGGTGGTGTTCCGGTTGTATTGAAATTACTTGAAGGTACACAAGGTCTAGGGGTTGTTTTAGCTGAAAATCAAAATGCTGCACAGTCAGTATTGGAAGCGTTCAATGGTTTGAAGGCAAGGGTAATTGTGCAGGAATTTATTCGTGAGGCGAAAGGAGCTGATATACGTGCCTTTGTAGTTGATGGAGAAGTTGTTGGAGCAATGAAAAGACAAGGGAAAGAAGGGGAGTTTCGTTCAAATTTACATCGTGGTGGTTCTTCAAGAATAATCGAATTAACTGATCAAGAAAGGTATGTGGCAATCAGAGCGGCTAAAGCTGTTGGTTTAGGTGTTGCTGGTGTAGATATGCTTCAATCTGAACGTGGTCCTTTGGTATTGGAAGTAAACTCTTCCCCTGGTTTGGAAGGTATAGAGAAAACAACTCAATCTGATATTGCAGATAAGATTATACAGTACATAGAGAGAAACGTAAAAAATAACCACTAGGTATGGCATTGAAGCGAATGGTGATTTTAGGAAAAGAAATTTTCCCTGGTAAAACAGAAGAACTAAACCTTGATGTTGCTAAATTACATACAAATACACCCATTCAAGTACCGGTTATTGTTAGTAGAGGGAAGGAAGATGGTCCTGTATTGTTATTAATGGCGGGAATGCATGGAGATGAGATTAATGGGATGGAAATTGTGCGCAGAGTAATTCGAAAAGGGTGGAACAAACCATCGAAAGGTACGGTGATTTGTATACCGGTATTTAATATTTTTGGTTTTCTAAACATGTCTCGTGAGTTACCCGATGGTAGGGATTTGAATCGTTGTTTTCCAGGGACTAGAAACGGATCATTGGCTAGTAGATTTGCATTTCATTTTATGAAAGAAATAGCTCCAATTACAGATTATATTGTTGATTTCCATACAGGATCTGCACAACGTTCCAATTTTCCGCAGATCAGGTGTGTTTTTCGTGATGAGGAGAGTATTCAGTTAGCGAAAGTGTTTCATCCACCATTTATTATTCATTCTTCGCATATTTCTAAAACGATTCGTGAGTCTATGCACCGAAGAGGGAAGCACATTCTTTTGTTTGAAGGTGGAAAAACGAATTCCATAGATGAAAAAGTGGTTCATGAAGGGTTAGAAGGTATCAAGCGTCTGATGCAATTTTTAGATTTAAGGCATTTTAAACTTGAAAAACAACCCCTAGAACCGATTTTAATCAAAGCTACAAAATGGGTAAGAGCTTCTCATTCAGGTATGTTTTTACCTGTAATCGAAAATGGTACTGAAATTGAAGTTGGAACAGTTTTGGGAATAATCACGGATCCTTTTGGTAAAATCGAACATAAAGTAAAATCTCCTCTGAAAGGATATGTTTTTTGCGTAAATGAAGCACCTATCGTAAATAAAGGAGATGCTTTATTTAATTTAGGGTCAATACACGAACATAAAAAAGCAGGGATAGTACATGGTCAAGTGATTGATTAGAAATAATTAAATTAATCTTTGTGACTATCGGATTTATTGCTATATTTGCAACGTCCAAGAGAGGACTACATAATAATCATTTAAAATAATATTTGCATGTATTTAGAAACAGAAAAAAAGAAAGAGATTTTTGCAAAGTACGCAGGATCTGAAACAAACACAGGATCTGCTGAAGGGCAAATCGCATTATTTTCTTACAGAATTTCTCATTTAACTGAGCACTTAAAGAAAAACAGAAAAGATTACGGAACGCAAAGATCACTTCAATTGTTAGTAGGTAAAAGAAGAAGTCTTTTGGATTACTTAAAGAAAAAAGAAATCAACCGTTACCGTGCGATTGTTAAAGAACTTGGTTTACGTCGTTAATCATATATCTTTATCGAAATGGGGGGCAATTGAGAAATCAATTGCCTTTTCTTTTGTTTGAAATCTGTTCTAACACAAAGTTTAGTAAATAAATAAATATGAATATAGTTAAAAAGTCCATCACTACAGGAGGAAAAGAGATCTCCATCGAGACAGGAAAACTTGCTAAGCAAGCAGACGGTTCTGTGGTGTTACAAATGGGCAACACTGTGTTGTTAGCTACAATAGTAGCGGCACAAACAGCAAAAGATGGAGTAGATTTTTTACCATTAACAGTAGATTACAAAGAGAAATTTGCTGCTGCAGGTAGAATTCCTGGAGGTTTCTTAAGAAGAGAAGGTAGACCATCGGATAATGAAGTATTAATCATGCGTTTGGTGGATCGTGCTTTACGTCCATTATTCCCAGATGATTACCATGCGGAAGTTCAGTTAATGATTCAGTTGTTATCGTATGACGGTGAACATCAACCAGATGCATTGTGTGGTTTAGCTGCTTCAGCGGCAATCGCAGTTTCTGATATTCCATTTAATGGACCAATGTCAGAAGTACGTGTAGGTAGAATTAACGGTGAGTTTATTATCAATCCTACAGTATCAGAAATGAAACAATCAGATATTGATATCATGATTGCAGGTACGGTGAAAGACATCGTAATGCTTGAGGGTGAAATGAAAGAAATTTCTGAAGCTGAAATGGTTGAAGCGATTAAAATTGCCCACCAAGCAATCATTGAACAATGTAATTTCCAATTAGAGTTAGCTGCTCAAATTCCTTCTGCTAATCCGAAAAGAGAATATAGCCACGAAGTTCATAACGAAGAAATCAAACAAAGAGTTTATGATGCTTGTTACGAAAAATGTAAGGAAGTAGCTCGCATGGGCTTAGCTTCTAAAGCAAAACGTTCTGAGTTGTTTGATGCTATCAAAGAAGAATTCAAAGCGACATTTACTGAAGAAGAATTAGCTGAAGTAGGTGGATTTATCTCTATCTATTTTTCAGGTGTGAAAAAGAAAGCTGTTCGTAACGTAATGGTGGACGAAAAAATCCGCTTGGATGGTCGTGGATTTGAACAAATCAGACCAATCTGGTGTGAAGTTGATTATTTACCAATCGTTCATGGTTCTTCTGTGTTTACAAGAGGTGAAACTCAATCATTAACTACCTTAACTTTAGGTGGTAAAATGGATGAACAAATGTTAGACGGTGTAACGTTTAAAGGAACTGAAAGCTTTATGTTACATTATAATTTTCCTCCTTTCTCTACAGGTGAAGCGAAACCGATTCGTGGTGTATCTAGAAGAGAAGTAGGTCATGGAAATTTGGCATTGAGAGCTTTAAAACCAGTTTTACCAGAAGATTATCCATATACTATTCGTTTAGTATCTGAAATTTTAGAATCGAATGGTTCTTCTTCTATGGCAACAGTTTGTGCAGGTACCCTAGCATTGATGGATGGTGGTGTTCCTATTACAGCTCCAGTATCTGGTATTGCAATGGGATTAATTTCAGAGAATGGTAAATTCGCTGTATTGTCTGATATCTTAGGTGATGAAGATCATTTAGGTGACATGGACTTTAAAGTGACCGGTACTGAAAAAGGAATCACTGCTTGTCAGATGGATATCAAAGTAGATGGTTTACCATACGAAGTATTAACACAAGCTTTGGATCAAGCAAGAGCTGGTCGTTTACATATTTTAGGAAAAATCACAGAAACGATTGCATCTCCAAATGCAGATTTAAAACCACAAACTCCACGTATCGAAGCATTTAATGTGCCTAATGACGTGATTGGTGCAATCATCGGACCTGGTGGTAAAATCATTCAAGGACTTCAAAAAGAAACAAATACTGTTATCACAATTGAAGAACTAGAAGGTGGTGAAGGTCGCGTTCAAATCATGTCTAACAACGGTGATGACATGGCTGAAGCAGTTCGTCGTATCAAACTAATCGCTTTCCCTCCAGTAGTGGAAGAAGGTGCTGAGTATGAAGGTAAAATTAAATCGTTACAAGCATACGGATGTTTCGTTGAAATTCTACCTGGTACAGATGGTTTGATTCATATTTCTGAATTCAACTGGGAGAAAATTGCTAAAATGGAAGATGTTTGTAAAGAAGGAGACGTTGTTCGTTTTAAAGTAATGGGTAAAGATCCAAAAACTAAAAAATGGAAACTTTCTCGTAAAGTATTACTTCCAAAACCAGAAAGAAAAGAAGAGGTAACTACTGAAGCTCCGAAAGAGGCGTAGAAGTTGTTCTTTTATAAGATATTAAGCCATCTCATTTGAGATGGCTTTTTTTATGAATAATAATTGTAATTTTAAAAATTGTTTAAAGTCTAATATTCAAAAAACGAATGACTGAAAATTCTATAGATTCTGAATTTAATCCCTACCAATATATAATATCAGAAGTAGATTTTTCAACCTACGACATTCCCTTTATTTTAAAAAACGCAACTGGTATTTCGCAGTTAAAAAGTCAGTATCAATTGAATTTGTATCATGAAGAAGTTCGATTGAATCATTTGGAATTAGGATTAGATTATCAGACAAAAAATTCTCCTGTTGTAGTTGATTTTTCTGAAGATGAAAATCAATTGGTTTTATACTGTCGATGCAAGACTCCAAAAGATAAGATGTGCGAACACCAAGCCCAAGCGTTATACGTGTTAGTGCAAAATGATAAATACCGTGTTTTCTTTGACAAAAAAGCAAGAAACAAGTTGTTTCAAAAAGAGGCCGAAAAATTTGGTATACAGGAAGAAGAGGATTTGGATGTATTTTTTGATTTAGTTCCTACGTATTATAATTTTGAAATACATCTGAAAAAGAAGGGATTGATTCCCGTTGATACATACTCACTCATGCGTCTGAAAGATGTGCTATTACCGAAAGAAGCTTATTCTTTTACATCTAAAAATGAAGTGATTAAAGATGTTCAATTGGTTGTTTTTAGTTATACCTCACGGAGTCAAAGCTTGGAAGTTGGTGTTTATGGAGCAAATGTT
>JBKCEW010000177.1:0-7341 GCA_046304235.1 Crocinitomicaceae bacterium
GGAATATATAGTAATAATTAGTAATAACAAAATCAATACAAAATTATAATTAGAAGATTCTTTAAAAACCTTACCTGTAACATCATATTGCTTCAATGAATAAAGTGATAATTTAAAAGTTAAATCATCTTTTTGAAACACAATTAAGTCTAACCCCGATAACAAAACACTTAGACACACTAATGACAAACCCCAATAAACTGTTTGAATTCTTTGTAACATAGTATTATTATTTATTTCAAAGATAACAATTGTTATTCGTAGAAAAACATATACAACAAAAAGTATTAATTAAGCAGATTATTTGATTAATAACTTCAAGTAAAGGATTATAAAAACATGAAATAGAATTAACAAAGAATTGTTAATTAAAAAGAAAACATGTCTAATAACATAAAAATATATAAAATCAGATTTTTACAAGTAATTACTTGAAGTTTACTTTGAAAAAACTAATCTAAACCCGATTCTATTACCTTTAAAATCAACACTACTTGATTCTCGAGATGCTGCACGACATGTGGAAGCTGAATTAGCCCAACACCCCCCTCTATTCACACGATTCCCGCCACTAGCCGGCCCTTCCGGATCAACCGTTGTGCCTAAGGGATAAACTCCATACCAATCATTACACCACTCATATACATTTCCAAACATATCGTGAACACCATAAGTATTTGATTCATAAGAACCTACAGGCATTGTTTTCGATTCTCTAACCTCATCACCACAACGCATTAATTCAGAAGAACCGTCAAAATTCCCTTGTTTAACTGACAAACAATTTGTTTTACCAAAAGCATATTTCCCATTTGCTCTTGCAACAAATTCCCATTCAGCTTCCGTTGGCAATCTGCCCCCCATCCATTGCGCGAAATTATAAGCCTCTCTCCAAGAAACATTTATCACGGGTCTATTTCCTCTACCCCATCCATTGTCATCAGGCTTTTCTAACCCTACAGAATCACAGTAGGCATCATACATCTCAAAAGTGATTTCATATTTACTGATTCTAAAATCACTCAATGTTACTTTATGTTGGTTTTCATCAGATCCTCTAGACTTTTCTGTTTCAGGGCTCCCCATTAAAAAAGTACCTCCCTGAATATCAACCAACTCAATTTTAGGCCTACCTTCTTTTTTAAGAATCGTAGATTTTCCTGTTTTAAAATAAGACTCCGTATTCATTAATGAATCAAGTACTTTTTTAGTGGAAACCAACTCACTCTTAAGTTGTTTATTAAGTTTTTGATTATTACTGGATTTAGACTTTTTATTTTTTTTCTCAACATGAAGTTCAGCTTCTAACACTGAAATCTTCTGAGTTAAATTATGCATGTCCTCAGAATGAAGAACATAACATTGCTCCAACTCTTTCTTTAACATTGAAATTTCTTTGTCTCGAACAGAAATAACCCCTATTAAACTATCCGTTTTATGTGTTAAGATCCTTATTCGCTCTTTTTTTGATTGAGCAAAATAAAAGATCGGTAAAAAGATATAAATTAGAAGTAAAGAGTATTTAGACATCATTCTTTTCAATTGAAAGAACTAAATTATACTCTTTTAAGAAACCGTGTAAATATAGTAGAATTAAATATTAACGATAAAATGTTAATCTACTGATACGCTCTTTGTCTTAGATAAAAATCAAGCATAACAATAGCTGCCATAGATTCAACAATAACAACAGCGCGAGGAACTACACATGGGTCATGCCTTCCTTTACCATTCAGTACGATTGATTCACCTTTATCATTTACAGATATTTGATCTTTCATGACAGTAGCAACAGGTTTAAATGCAACCCTAAACTCAATGGGCATGCCATTACTTATTCCTCCTTGAATACCACCACTGTGATTTGTGATGGTAGTGAAATCTTGGTTAAAAAGATCATTAGTTTCACTCCCCTTTTTTTGAATAGAGTCAAAACCCGCCCCAAACTCAACTCCTTTCACAGCATTAATCGAAAACATTGCCTGCCCAAGGATTGCATTTAATTTATCAAAAACAGGTTCTCCTAACCCAACAGGAATTCCCTTACATTTACAATAAACAGAACCTCCAATTGTATCCCCTTCTTTTCTAATTTGTTTTATCAAGTCCTCCATTTCCTTTGCTCGTTCTTCAATAGGGCATCGAACAATATTTTCGATTTCAACTCTCGAGACCTGAGCGATATCTTGATTTGATAATGAGATATTTCCAATTTGATCAACAAAGGCGAAAATCTCAACTCCAACAGATCTTAAATACAATTTTGCAAAGGCACCTGCAACCACCCTTGCTGCAGTCTCTCTAGCACTAGAACGCCCCCCTCCACGCCAATCACGTATACCATATTTTTTAGCATAAGTAAAATCAGCATGTGATGGACGAAAAGTTTCTGAAAGATGATTATAATCTTCAGACTTAACGTTTTCATTTTTAATTAAAAATGCAATTGGAGTACCTAATGTTTTTCCTTCAAAAATACCCGAAAGGAAAACAACCTTATCTGATTCTTTTCGCTGTGTAACTATGGTAGATTGTCCTGGTTTTCTTCGATCAAGCTCTGATTGAATGAAATCAAAATCAACCAAAAAACCAGCGGGGAACCCCTCAATGATTCCACCTATTGAATCACCATGAGACTCCCCGAAAGTTGTTATTCTGTATAATGTACCGAAAGTAGATCCAGCCATTAATTACAAATTGTTTTTTCTGTAGCCGATAAAATCTGTCTTACTTCTGCTAAGGTAGGTGCCTCCGCATAAGTTCTAAGTACTGGCTCTGTACCAGAAGCACGGATCATCATCCAACGCTCATTATCAAAGAAATACTTCCAACCATCAATTGTTTTTATTTCTCTTACTTGATAATCACCAAACGAGGTAAAAGAATTCCCCTTACAGCCTGCAATAATTTTTTGCTTTAGTTCTTCAGTAATATGCAAATCGTTTCTCTCAAATTTGAACTCTCCTACTAACTCATATACCTCAGAAATAAGTTCCTCAAGTGACTTTCCAGATTTAGCCATATACTCCCAGATTATTAAACCAATCCAAATACCATCTCTTTCTGGAATATGACCTTTTACAGCTATCCCCCCCGACTCTTCACCACCTAATAAAACATCATCTACTACCATTTTAGAAGCAATCTCTTTAAATCCTACTTTGGTAGTTTGTTGTTCTAGATTATATAATGCAGCTATCTTTTCAACTCTTGGCGTCACACTGAATGCAGTCACAACTTTACCTGACATACCTTTATGTTTTACCATATAATGAATCAATAACAATATAATATGATGTGAATCAACAAATTCACCGTTTGAATCATACAAACCAATACGATCAGCATCTCCATCTGTTGCCAAACCACAATCGATATTCCCTTTAGTCTTTATGAAAGTTTCTAATTCTTTTAAGTTTTTCGCAATGGGTTCTGGGGCCTGACCATTAAACGAAGGATTATATTCACAATGAAGCAAATGAACATTCGGTAAAATACGCTTAATTACATTTTGTCCCGCACCATACATTGCATCATAAGCAAGATTTAATTTGGAATTACGAATAGCCTCCATATCAAAACTTTTCTCAATATGGTTAACATAATCCGTTTCTAAATCAACAAGAATCACATCCCCATTTTCAATTGCAGAATGAATTGAAATATGATTGTAATCTGTTGTTATTTCCTCTGGTATAATGTCTTCAATTTCTTGTACTTCTTCTGGCGCTAGTGGACCTCCAAAATTCGCTTTTAATTTATATCCATTATATGCTGGAGGATTGTGACTTGCAGTAATGATAACTCCCAGAGAACAGTCATATGTTTTTGCACCTAATGAAATCATAGGAGTAGAAACAAATCCTTTTGAAAGTTTTACTTTTATACCCTCATTTAAGAAAATTTTAACAGCTGTATCTACAAACAACTCTCCTGCAAATCTACAATCATGACCAATAACGATCGATGGATTTTCAAACTTTTGTTTTACCCAAACTGCAGTAGCTTGAGCAACTCTTGCAACATTTTCAACAGTGAATTCTTCAGCAATTATAGCTCTCCATCCGTCCGTCCCGAATTTAATCTTTGTTTTCAAAATACTATTTTTTAAATTCTAAAATTGTTTTTTCAATAATCGCTACGCATTCTAGTAATTCACTTTCCGTCATCACTAAAGGTGGGGCAAAGCGAATTATATTACCATGCGTTGGCTTAGCCAATAAACCATTTTCTTTTAATGCAACACACAAATTCCAAGCAGTTGAACTATCCGGAGTATCATTCACTATAATAGCATTTAACAATCCCTTCCCTCTTACTTTTACAATCAAATCAGTTTTTAAAATGATTCGATTCATTTCAGATCTAAATAAATCACCAAGTTTTCTTGCGTTTAACGCAAGTTTCTCTTCACTCACAACATCTAGTGCCGCCATTGCTACTTTAGCCGCTATTGGATTTCCACCAAAAGTTGAACCATGTTGACCTGGCTTAATAACCATCATCACTTCATCGTTTGCTAACACAGCAGAAACAGGATATACACCTCCAGATAATGCTTTTCCTAATATTAAAATATCGGGCTGTACATAAGTGGTTTGTTTCTCACATTTATTTTCACAAGAACAATTACCGCAAACAGCTAATAAACTTCCTGTTCGAGCAATTCCAGTTTGAACTTCATCAGCAATAAATAAAACACCATATTTTTCACATAGCGCCTTACATTCTGATAGGTAATTTTCACTTGGAACATATACTCCTGCTTCTCCTTGAATAGGCTCAACTAAAAAACCAGCAACATTCCCCGTTTTTAGTGCTTCTTCTAAAGCATTAACATCATCATATGGAATCCTAATAAAACCAGGTGTAAAAGGCCCAAAATTATTCTGAGCATCAGGATCATTAGAAAAAGATACTATAGTTGTTGTTCTACCATGAAAATTATTCTCACAAACAACAATTTGCGCTTGATTTTCAGCTAGTCCTTTTTTTTCATAGGCCCATTTTCTACATAATTTAATTGCAGTTTCAACAGCCTCTGCACCTGTATTCATAGGCAATACTTTATCAAACCCAAAATAGTTTGTTACGAATTGCTCATATTCTCCTAATACACTATTATAAAAAGCTCTTGAGGTAAGCGTTAAGGTTTGTGATTGTTCAATCATAGCTCCAACAATCTTAGGATGGCAATGACCCTGGTTAACAGCAGAATAAGCAGATAAAAAATCGTAATATTTTTTACCATCCACATCCCAAACATGAACACCATTTCCTTTAGATAATACTACAGGTAGTGGATGATAATTATGTGCACCAAATTTATCTTCTAGATTTATTAAATTTTCTGCTAGTGAATTTCCGATCATTGTATCCATAAAATAGTTTAAAAAATTATGCCTCATTAATTGAGGAGGTTCAAAGATAAGTCAATTAAAGTACACTTCAAAAAAGTTTTAATTTGAAAAAATGTATTTTTGAACAAACTATTTTGAGATAAATGAAACACTTAAATTCAATATTACAAATAAAAAAACATAGGTTCGATGATTTGTTTGAAGAAGCGAATTATAAAATCACACTTAAGTTTTCTTTTTTTCTTTTTATAGCATTGATTTTCCTATACATAACTCAATTTATAAGTTTCGATTATAATCGGAGTAATCTTATCCTATTTGCTATTTTATTTAGTTTTATTTTTTACTTCTATACACTTAAAACTGGAGAATACAAAAAACCTGCACTTATAGGTTCGTATACATATGCTTTAATCATTGAAATTGCATTGTATACAATTCCAAAAAACCCTCCTATAATTGAGGGATTGTGGATGATAAATAATATTTTTTTTACATTTCGGTGCGCAAGTAAAAAACATGGATACTTGCTATCACTTGTACATTTTGTTAGCCTCAGTATTTTTTATTTTCAATTCACTTCATACAACACAGAAAATTTATTTTTCAGTCAATTAAGCTTTTATGACAAAATTGGTATCGTTTTCAATATACTCTTTGCTTTCTTAGTTTTTTTATTTTTCATACAACAAACTATCGAAACAAATGCTAAAGCATCTCAAAAAATAAAGTTAATTAATCAAGAAATTTATCATCAATTCGAAATCATCAACAAACAAAATGAAGAAAAAACAATCTTACTCAAAGAAATTCACCATAGAGTAAAAAACAATCTTCAAATAATCATAAGCTTATTAAGACTCCAGAGTTATCAGATAGAAAATAGTGAAACAATTCAAAGTTTCAAAGAAGCAATAAATCGAATTCTTGCTATTTCATCTATTCATGAAAAGATATATCAAAATGAATCATTCAATAAAATTAATATCAAAGAATATTTCAACGACTTAAGTAAGGAAATCATATCAATGCATGATTTAAACACTGATATTGAAACAAATTTCAACTTTGAAATTGACTCGATTACAATAGACACAATTGTACCACTAGCACTTATATTCAATGAACTAATATCCAACTCCATAAAGCACTTTGATAATAAAACAAATTCCTTAATTATCAATATTGAATTTAAAAGTATTAAAGAAAATAAACTTCAATTAAACTACTCAGACAATGGGAAATGGGTTGAAAACAATAAAAAAAACACACTAGGAATTGATTTAATTAATGCATTAACAAAACAAATAAACGGAAAAATGATATTAAACAAATTTCCTACAACTGAATTTAATTTTGAATTTGACAGTGATCATTAATTAACCTCAGCAAATAAAAGAATATATCAAACAAAGGTTGTATTTTTGAAGTATTAAAACTCCAGTGATGAAAACCGAAGAACTTTTTTTAGAAGTCTCATCAATTTCAAAAAAAAATTTTGAATTTGTAAAAAACAAACTATTTTCACTAAATATCAACCAATTATATTGGAAACCAAACTCTCAAAGTTGGAGTATTATAGAAATCTTGGCACATCTAAACCAATATGCACACTACTACCATGAAGCATTTATAACTAAAATTGAACAAACAAAATTTACAGAACCAAAATCCCAATTTATTTCCTCTCCATTAGGAAAATCTGCTTGGAAATCGATGAAACTTGGAGCAGCTAATAACGTCAAACGTAAATTTCAATCACCAAAAAACTATAACCCAATAGTTCATCCTGAAATTGTTTCAGATAATGAATTGATTATTTTCGAAAAAAAACACTTAGAATTAATTGATATTATAGAGAAATCTAAAACCGTAAATATCCAGCGAGTTAAAATACCAATATCCATATCTAAATTTATTCGATTAAAATTAGGTGATGCTCTTCTTTTTGTTATCTATCACAATGAAAGACATCTTCAAC
>JBKCEW010000178.1:0-20861 GCA_046304235.1 Crocinitomicaceae bacterium
TGCAAAGATAATCAAAGTTTTTATTTAAACAACACTTTTGAAAAGTTTTTTTTATTCCCCCTCACTAATGTGTCAAACACCGCTCGATTGCGGAGTGCAAATATACACAATTCCCTTTCATTTTAACAAACTTTTTTTGATTTAATTTTAAATTAATATACAATAAATTGAATAACAATAATATAAAAAATAAATTTTAGTTAAGAATAATGGACTTAGTGATGTTAACGGTGATTTTTAATGTTTAGTTAACATTTTTTTTAGCAACTTTAATCGTTCTAAATCTGGGGTATTATGTAATTTAACTGCAGTTTCTAGTGAAGTTGTAATTAATTTATCTCCATCAGAACCTATCATAATGCCATTTTGACCATCCAAAAGTAACTCTACAGCAAATGAACCCATTCTTGTAGCAAGGATTCTATCAAAAGCAGAAGGACTCCCACCTCGTTGGATGTGTCCAAGAACTGTTGGTCGTAAATCATAGCCTTCTAACATTGGAGAAACTTTATTTAAAAGTTCTATACTCCCACCTTCTTGTTCTCCTTCTGCAACAATAATGATGCTACTACGTTTACCTTTATTTTGTTGTTGTATTTGATCGACTAACTGTTTCAAATCTGGAATTTCTTCAGGTATTAAAACACTCTCAGCTCCACTTGCTACTGCAGCATTTAAAGCTATAAAACCTGCATGGCGACCCATTACCTCAATAAAAAAAATACGATGATGACTAGACGCAGTATCTCTTATCTTATCAATTG
This sequence comes from Crocinitomicaceae bacterium, assembly GCA_046304235.1. Taxonomy (GTDB): domain Bacteria; phylum Bacteroidota; class Bacteroidia; order Flavobacteriales_D; family Crocinitomicaceae; genus CANHVK01. The sequence goes on from JBKCEW010000178.1 coordinate 765, forward strand.
CCTCAATAACAGTATTTAGAGCAGTGTCATACCCTATTGTGTGGTCAGTACCATATATATCATTATCTATTGTCCCTGGTATTCCAATAACAGGGATACCCATTTCATCAGAAAGTATTGACGCACCTGTAAAAGTCCCATCTCCTCCAATTACGATTAGCCCATCTACTCCATTTTTATTCAAATTATCAATCGCAATTTTGCGTGTTTCTTGATTTTTAAACTCTAGACAACGCGAAGATCCTAGAATTGTGCCTCCAGTATGAATAATATTATCTACGTCTGAATATTTCATCTCAAATACATCACCATCTAACATCCCCTTATATCCATCTCTTATACCGATAGGTACAATATTATAAAACAAGCAAGTTTTTACAATAGCCCTAACAGCTGCATTCATCCCAGGACTATCTCCTCCAGATGTTAAAAGTGCAATTTTATTCATCGTAATTATTTAAATAATTTACTTAAATATAACAAAAAAGAGCTTCAAATTGAAGCTCTTTTAATTAGTTTTTATATACCATTCTTTTTAACAAAGGATTTGGACGATATCTGTCTTCTCCATATTCTTCAAAAAGATCAGTTAATTGAAGCAATACTTTTTCTAACCCTATCTCATCTGCCCAATCTAATAACCCTTTGGGATAGTTTACTCCAAATCTCATAGCTATATCAATGTCTTCTCGAGAAGCAACCTTCATAAACAAAGCATCAAATGCTTCATTAATTAACATACATAATATACGATTGAAAATATATGACCCTATTTTCTCATCTTTAATTGGTTTAGGTTGGATCGCTCCTTCACTATAATCGTAATACCCTTTTCCTGTTTTTCTACCTAAAAGGCCTGCTTCTTTGTGTCGTTTTTGGGTAAAGGAAGGCTTAAATCTTGGATCAAAATAAAATGCTTCAAAAACGGATTCCGTTACGGTATAATTAATATCATTTCCTATATAATCCATTAAAGTAAAAGGTCCCATTCTAAACCCTCCAAAATGGGTCATTGCCCAATCGATTGTTGCAAAATCCGCAATCCCTTCTTCGTAGATACGTAAAGCTTCACCATAAAATGGTCTTGCTACACGATTCACTATAAATCCAGGAGTATCTTTTACTGTAACCGGTTTTTTATTCCAAGATAGAATCTCTTCTTTTGCAGTTTGAGTTACTTCGGAACTGGTTTGCACTCCAGGTATAATTTCAACTAAAGCCATTAAAGGAGCCGGATTAAAAAAATGTATACCTAAAAAACGAGATGGATTTTTTAAAACAGAACTAATAGATGCTATCGATAAAGAAGAAGTATTAGAAGCGAGAATACAAGAATCTTTTACAAGCTCTTCAATTTTTTTGAAAACAGTATGCTTCACCTCTAAATTTTCAATAATTGCCTCAATAACTAAATCAGCATCTTTGAACGCATTATAATCTGTTGTAAAAGTCAAAGCATTCTTATATGAATTCACTTCCTCACTGCCAAGCTTCCCTTTCTCAACTAATTTTTCAAAAGTCTTAAATAAATTTACTTGAGACTTGTTAAGAACCTCATCATTCGAATCAATTACAACAACTTGTTTATTGTTTTGAACAGCAACCTGTGCGATTCCAATACCCATCGTTCCTGCACCAATAACACCAACTACTTTCATTTCTTATTTACCTTTAAATTCTGGAGCTCTTTTTTCCAGAAATGCACTAACACCTTCATTAAAATCATAAGTTTGACCAGCTTCAGTTTGTAAAACCTCTTCTAAGGCTAATTGAGTAGTCAAATCATTAGATAGACTTGCATTAACAGCTTTCTTAGTTAAACCTAAGCCTTTTGTAGGCATCTTAGCTATCTGATTAGCGAATTTATATAATTCATTTTCAAACTCCTCATCAGGTACTGCTTTGTATATCATATTCATTTTGTCAGCATCTATTGCAGAAATTTTATCTCCTGTCATCATTAATGCCAAAGCCTTTTGAGTACCAATAATTCTAGGCAAAAAGAAAGTCCCTCCTGAGTCAGGTATTAAACCTATTTTAGAAAAAGCTTGAATGAAACTTGCTGACTCTTTTGCAATTGTAATGTCGCAAGCCAAAGCAATATTCGCTCCCGCACCAGCAGCTACACCATTTACACCTGCAATAATTGGCTTTTCGATCGTACGAATCAACTCAATAATTGGATTATAATGATCTTTTACTATTGTTTTTAATTCAGGACCATTTGGGTCAGTAGCTTCAGCTAAATCTTGACCTGCACAAAATGCTTTTCCCTCTCCAGTTATTACAATAACCCTTACCTCTTCATTTCTAGCCCCTGATTTTAACTCTTCTTGAAGATCCAGCGCCATTTCACGATTAAAAGAATTAAAAACAGATGGTCGATTTAACTTTAATATTAAAACACCATTTTCAACATTTCTTAAAATACTCATAGTTTAATATTTTGATAATAAATCCTTAGCTCTTCTTATAAGTTGATTCTTAAGAATCTGAGGCTCGACAACTTCAATTTCACCAGCATAGCCTAAAAAAGCACGTATTAACTCTTCTGATATCATTACAGATAACTCAAAAGTCATTTTGTTTTTACCCTCTTTAACTACTCGTTGTGAATGATGAAAAGGCTGTGATTCAATATATTTAGCTGCAATATTTTCAGCTTTAAAAATTACTTTTTCGGGAGCTTCTTCTATTACTGTTATTCCAACAGCATGGTGAAAAAAACGATTTGTGTCAAATGAAATATTTTCAGTATAGTTATTATCTGAAAGTTCAACATTAGACATACGATCTAAAGCATAGGTAATAATTTTTGATTTCACTGTATCAAAACACACTAAATACCAACGATTTCTATACTCTTTTAAAACAAAGGGGATGACTTTTCTTGACTTACTTTTGTTATCAGATAGAAAACTTGTATAATCAAAGTAGACATATTTTCTAGTCCTAATACCATGTAGTAATGGTGTTAAAAATTCATTACCCTTAACAGATGTACCCGTTTCAAACTGGACATAATTTTTTGAATCTTGAGCAAATTCAGGAGTATTTAAAGCGACTCTATCTGCAATTTTATCGATAGCAAAACCAAATTGTTTGAACATATCAACATCTTTAAACTGAGACAAAGTATTGGCAGCAAAACGTATAGCCATTAAATCATCTTCAGTTAAAGGAATATCATCTAAAGAAAAAGTTTCAGAATCATAATAATAACCCCTATTCTTTTTGCTATACATAATAGGTGCATCATGTTCCATTCTTAAATAGAACAAATCTTTTTCAATAGTTGAATCGCAAATACTCTCCCCTTCTGAAGAACCAAAAAGCGCGTCTTCGCAAGCTGTTCTTAATTCCTCTTTAGAAGGAAAAGGCTTGTATTTATTTCTAAGACACTTATCAATGACGCGATACCTAATTAAAGCATTTTTAATTTGACCCATAATGAATTAGCAAGTAATCGACTCTATTTTTTTAGAATATCCAAACAATTCAAAAAATTTAATTGCTTTAACTACCTCTTCTGGTACATCTTGTTCCCAAGTGGAAGACCCAGCATTTATTTTAGCTAACACATCATCTGATAGAATATGTAATAAACGTGTATCAAAATCGTGAATTGCTTCAATTTTATTTACATCTTTTAAATATTGAAGTAGCCCTCTGTATTGGGAAGGTATATCAAGTATTTCCAAATCGTATAAATCTCCTGTTTCAACATCATTTGCTGGATATACAAAAAGTTTGACGTTATGGCCAAAACCTCTTCCGAAAGCTTCTAATAGACCTCCTTTTAAATTATCATAATACCTTTCATCAAAAATAGAATGGATATTGTACACACCAAGAATAACACCCATCAATTGTTCTCTAGCAATAGTTGAAAGATAATCAATCATCTTATAATGTTTCAAATAATTTGAAATCATTACAGTATACCCTAAAGACCCAAGTAAATCAGCACGATCAATGAAATCTTTATCAGAAATTTTACCATCTGCAGTTAAATCTTTTAAAGTCAACTCAAAAACAATTGCTAGATTATCTTCATTTACTCCTTCCTCATTTAAAAATTGTTGACTCCCTTTTTCGATCATATCAATATGAACTTTAGTGACCGGTCTAAAACGACCTCTCATCAACAGAATATTTTTTTTATACAAAGCACTAGCTGGCTGAAGTACTTTTCCGCATAAATCAAACATCGTTGCATCAGTCAATCCACGTTTCACAAGATTCAATGACAAAATACGATTATCCCAACCCTCAAATGCAGGACCTGAAACACGTAACATATCAATTTCAATACGTTCACGAGTAACTCTATTTGTAAGACCAGATAAAAAATCTTCTATATTTTCAGAACAGAAAAAAACAGAATGAATTAAATTCACTCCTAATATACCTAATGCAATTTGTTGACTTCTATTATTGTTATCATGCATATTCACGTGAAGAACAACATCGCTAGCAGCTTCTCCAAGATTACGTTGAAAACGAATTCCAATCCAACCCTGCCCTTGGTTAGTACGATGATAATTTAATGATTCAACCGTGTTACAAAAAGCGAAAAAACGAGTTGACTTTGATTTTTCTGGTAAACGATATTTCATAGTTTCAAACTCAGTTTCAAGCATAGTCATCAATCGTTCCTCACAAACATACCTTGAAGCTGGACCATACATTGAATCTGAAACCTTCATATCATAAGCAGATTGAGTATAAGCTATGGTACCAGAACTACCTCCAGCCTTGAAGAAATTGGCAGCAACTTCTTGTCCTGCACCTATTTCTGCAAAACAACCATAAATATCAGGCGTTAAGTTAATTTTCAGTGCCTTGTCTTCGGTTGTCAATCTCGCTAAATTTATCATACGCGTATATGTTTGTAAACAAATGTATGAAAAATTCATTAGTATCTAAACAATTTTTATGTTCGTTCGACTTGTATCAATTCTAAATTAGAAATATAAAAAAGATACCCTTTCACTGGTTTTGACTCCATTTGAAAAAGCAAATCCATATATTCAGAAACTTGCTGATAATGATGTTTACTTGGTAATCCAGTTTTGAAATCAATTACAATGATTTCATCCTTTTTATAAAATATTTTATCAGGAATCTTTATTTCAAAATTACTTGCAATAATTTTTCTTTCACTACTTACCGAAATCGAACCACTAGAAATATTTATATAGTTTTTATTTGCAAAAACTGCTTTTAAATCTTTTTTCAATCTATTCTCAAACTCTTTCTCTATTAAATCTTCTTTTGAAAATTTATCAATTATTCCATCTATATCTTGAACGGAATTTATAGCTGACAACAAAAAATGTAACTGATTTCCATATCTCTGAGGCTCTGATAATTCAAATTCTTCATTGGTCATTTCCTTGATCAAAGAAATTTTCGGAAACCATAATCTATCATTCAGTTTCAATGGAACAAATTGATTATTAAATGATTTCAAATCCATTTTACTTAAAATTTGTTTTTCGCCAAAAATAAATCGATTATTGTCAATTTTAAAAGCAAGTTCAGAAGCAATAATTCTCAGAGATTCATCAAAAAAACCACCAAAATTCTTTTCTTCAACATAAAAATTTCCAATATATAGCCTCTCAACTGGTCGAGTTGTCATTACGTAACATAAATTCAATTTATCTAAAAAAATATTTGAAAGTTCGGAATTTGACTCCTTCCTGATATTTTTTATCTTGCTATTTTTTGATATTGGAACATAGAAGAAATGATTATTTTGCTCTACTAGTAATTTAGTTCTTTTTGATTCTAATGAAAAATTCATATTTGGTAAAATCACAATCGGGAATTCTAGACCTTTAGATTTATGACCAGTCATAATCTTAATTGCATCTTTATTATCTGGAATCTGAATTGAGCTAGATTTTGATTTGTTATCATATTCTTTAAGGAAACCAGAAATATCAGAACCTATATTTAAATCAAAATGGTAAAGTAAATCAACAAAATGATGTATGTAGGGATTATTAATTTCATCAATTCCAATTAATCGATAAAAAGATTGAATTAAAGAATATAAATTTTCAAAACGAGGGAAAAAATCAGTTGATGATTGAAAATAATAAGCGATGAATCGTGATCGATTAAATAATTCTCTAGAACCTTTCTCACCTTCTACTTTAATAAATAAGCTTTCAAATGAACAATCAGTATTTTCAGAAAAACATTCAAAATACAACTCAATAAATCTTTTTGCTTCTAATTCTGATTCCTGAGCAATATACCATTGAAGATAAGCAACTGTCAATTTAACATATTCATCCGTTTGTACAGTCAAACTATCGTCTGATACTACCTGGTACTTGCTAGACAAAGCTATTGCCCAATTATTACATTCAACTTTTGTATTACCTAAAATACAGATATCTCCAGGGAAATAGCCATCTTCAATAATAGAATCAACCCAATTTATTAAATTAGATACCACATGTATTTCATCTTTAGATTCATATTTTTCTGAATAAATTTCAATATATCCTCCATCTCTGCCTTTTGGGTGTTGAAATACATCTTTGTAAAATTCTTTCTGCTCTTCTGTAAGATTATTCGAAATTTGCTTATAAAACACATTATTGAAATGAACAATATTCTTTCGTGATCGAAAATTATTTTCAAGATTTTTTTTTAACCCTTCTTTTTCAAAATAATTTGATTTTGATAAGATTTCTGGATTATTCTCAGGATTATAAATTTTGGGTAAAGCAACAAATTGTTCGGCTACCCCATTTTTAAATCTGTAAATAGATTGTTTAGCATCACCAACAATCAAATTATCGAAACGATTTGATAATGATTCATATACAAGTGGAACCAAATTCATCCATTGTAACCTTGAAGTATCTTGAAATTCATCTAATAAAAAATGTTTATACTTAGTACCTAAACGTTCATAAATAAAAGGAGCATATTCATCTTGAATTAATTGAGAAATTAGGGTGTTAAATTCTGAAATACGAATAATGTGCTCTTTTTCCTTTACTCTCACCAATTCAGAAGAAATAAACTTTAATAAAGCTAGATTATGAAAATGTTTTAATGCAGTTTTAAAAACTAAATATACCTCCGTGGAAGCAATAAATCTATTGTTAAATATGATTGCCCTTTCAACTAATTGAACAGGAAAAATATCTCCTTTAGGATTTTCTTTATGAAGATTTTCAATCATAGATGTCGTGAAAAAACTTCCATCTTCTTGGGCATAATCAAAAATCAAATCCGAGTTTAGTTTATCTATGGCTAATTTTGATCTTGACTTTCCAGGTAATCGTTCAAAATCTAATACTGAAAATTGATTAAATAATTCTTTTGCTTCTGACTTAATAGAGTTTTCTAATTCTTGAGCTTTAAGTTTAAGTGCTTGATAATCCTCATTTGAGAAATCCAATTTCATTAAATCATCTATTTGAGAAAAGTACTTTTCGTTTGTCAAAATCAAGGAAAATAACTTTAGATCTTTTTGAAAATTCCAAGATTGCTCTTCATTTAACTTTTCCCTCGAATAATTCAAGACTAAGTTTGTTAATTGAATTTGAGCTTTATAATCTAAACTATCTAATAAATTTTCAACTACATTATCTAATATTTCCTCTTCGTTTAATACAATTTTAAAATCTCCAGATATATTTAATTCTTTCGAAAAAGAACGAATTAACCTTAAATTAAATTTATCGATTGTAACAACATTAAAATCTTCAAAATGATGTAATATTGCCTTCAGTGTTTTTTCAGATCTTTTGACAACAGTTGGTATATCTATTTTTAACTGAGAGCCTAATTCACGACAGATACCTTCTGTTTTTTCAAATAAATCACCTTTTAAATCAGATAAAATTGAAATATTATGAAGATACGATATAATTCGATCTTTCATTTCAAATGCTGCTTTATTAGTAAATGTCATTGCCATTACCTCACTAAAAGCATTTTCATCTTTTGCACTATCAAGAATTAACCTTAAATAGGTTAACACTAAATTATACGTTTTTCCACTTCCTGCAGAGGCATTTAAAACAATTAGACTCATATTAAAATTTGTTTATTTTATTACATAAAAAAAGCGGAGATATAACATCTCCGCTCTAAAATAATTATAAAACTATCACTTAACTAAGTTCACATGACCTGTTGTATGATGTTCGTTGTCGTTTGCTTTTTCTTTAAATCCAAGCTTCCAAACATATGTATCATTTCCTAATAATTTATCCCCATATGTACCATCCCAACCAACATGTGGATTTTTTGATTCAAATACAATCTGACCCCATCTGTCAAAAATGGTAAATAAATAGTTTTGTGGATCAAATCCAGACGTAAATATTGGTTGAAATGTATTATTGAATTCATCACCATTAGGGGTGAAAGTATTAGGTATAAAATAAACTACCTCTTCAGGAAAATCAATCCAAGTGATTGCTGTATCACTACATGAAGCATTTGTTGTTGAATTACTCACAATTAAGTAAACTTTAAATTTCCCTGTTAAGGTAGGGTCATATTTATGTTTTACTATTGGTTCATTTGAAAATGAGGAATTATCACCAAAATCCCATTTATAAAACGTACCATTTTGTGAAAGCTTACTATTAAATTGAACTACATTTTCATAAATATTAACAATATTTCTATCTGTAGAAATAACCGCTTTTGGTGAATTTTTAACATGAATTTTATCCACCTTAACTATTTCGCCAGAACATCCATACTCATTTATTACTGAATATGTGATTGTGTAATCCCCTTGTTTTTGATAAGTAAAGGCTGCTGTACCTATATCTTTACTAGAATTTGTCCCAGTACCAAAGTCCCATGTTACATCAGTAAATTTCTCCCCTGATATATCTGTAAAATTAATTTTCAAAGGATAACATCCAATTGTATCAGAAACTGCAAAATTTGGGACTGGATTTTTATGTACTGAAACGAGAGAGGTTAAACCCGTCAAATTACTTTCACAATTATTAGCATCAACAACTTTAGTAATTGATAAAGAATAATTCATCTCAATTTTAGCAGAAAATTTAATTTCTAAATTGGTAATATCTTGATTTATAGATGCAACACCATTTAACGTGTAATCTATTTTTAATGGCGATTTACCTTGAACTGGCTGTACAAAAGCAGATACATCGTTATCATCAATACATAAACTAGTTTTTAAAGGTTGAATCAAATTTACAGTTGGCAATTCATTAATTAATAATTTGACAGATTTTGATTCTTCAGTACATTGACCCGTCTGTTTATCAGTCAAAACAACTTTTACTAAAGCATTATTCATATATGATTTAGTTAATTGAGAAGAAAGAATGTTGGTTGTACCGGTATTTGCGAAATCAGCAAATGAAACATTATTCCAAGTTATACCTGCATCTGTACTAATTTTCCATTGGAAATTTGCAGTTAAATCATTATTTACTCCATTCACGGTAATTGGAGCTCCCTCACAAACAGGAGTAACAATTGGATCTGCTGGTTTAATAGGTTTTGTACACGGAGTAGGTATTCCATTAAAGCCATCAGAAGCGGGACAAAATAAATCTGTTTTAGAAGGATCTTGTTTTGGTGTTACAATTATATATGCTTTTTTATTCGAATTTATACCACCAACTGTAAATTCAGTTGTTGCACCTGTAACTAAAGGACTTGTAACATTTTTATATTGAGCTAAAGTAGGTTGAGCAGCACTTATGTTGGTGATTGCTGTATCAATATTCCAATAATCAGGTAAAACTGATGATGTAGCCCAAGTAAACTTAACATTGTTAAAGTCATTAACTGAAGCAAAATTTATTGGTTTAATTGTTGGTTTAACCATAATTTTAAACGTTATTGGCTGACCAACACATTGATTTAAAGTTGGTATAACAGTTACAATTGAAACAACATCATTTGAAGGGCTAGAAGTAGTAAAAGGTTCAAATTCTGATACATTTTTACTACCGTCCGCACTATTTATACCTTCAAGCTTGACCCCTGTCGTTTGGACATCACTTTTCCAAGTAAATGTAGGCGAGCCAGCTTGACTAACTTTAAAATCAAAATCCTTAGGTTTTAACGGATCGTTAACAAGTGTACCAGGACAAAATGATTTATCAGCAACAGAAACCATTGTTGGTAAAGGTTTTACAGTTAATAATACCTCTTTAGAAACAGTATTACACGTACCACCCACTGTAGCAGTTTTTAATATCACTCTGAACTTGAAGCCATCTAATCCTTTCACATCGCTAATAGATAAAGTTGAGCTTGAATTAGTAGTGCCGCTAACAGAATATACTCCAGCTTGATTTAAAGTTGTCCAAGTTCCTCCAGGAGTTAAAAACTCCCAAGTAGCAGGTGTTGTAACATCAGCAGTATTGTATTCTAAATCAAACAAAGTAGAAACAGGATTCGCTGCAGTACCTTCACATAGAGTAACATCTACTAAATCTTTAGTGATTATAGGAGCATCACATGGTATAGCTGTTAAATCAAACTCAGATGATCCATAACAACTTGGAGTAGCAAGTGGAGTGTTATCCTTTGGTGTTACTTTAATGAAGACTTTGTCTCCTGGTTGTAAGTTGTTTTTAAGGTATTCCCACTTCGAGGTTGATGTATTGTAAGTTAAAGTTCCTGTTGCTGTTCCATATGCACCAACGGTAGAACAACTATTACAAATAAACTCTTCAACTAAATAATTATCTTCATTAGCACCAGTTTGTGTATTAAGACCTGTTAAATCTGACCATTGGAAAGTTACTGATGAAACATCAGTTCCTTTAGAGCTTATCGAAGGCTTTTGTGTTGCTTGTACTTTAAAAGAAGCTATCGTAAAATCACTCGATTTACAACCTGTAACTGTATTTTCTAATCTTACTTTTAGTCCACTATATGTATTTACAGGTAATTTAATTGGCAATCCAGTGATCACTATTGGTGATGAACTCACAGGGATATTAATTGGGGAAACTGACGGTAAGTTAGGATCAAAAACTATCTGGTTTGGATTACCTATTAAATTTGTATAAGCCAGAGCAGGATCATTTCCTTCACATATATCAGATACAGTAGGTACAAATGATGGTATCGGATTTACGGTCAATATAGCAGCAATAGAAGTTTTATTACAACCTGTTCCAGATGACGTTTCTGTCACTAAACATTGATATTTAGTGCCAGTTAATCCAGTTACATTACTTATAGATAAAGATGGTGTAGTAGCCCCAGAATATACTCCGCCATCTGTAATATTTGTTGCAGGGTTGGCACCATTATTAATTTGCCATTGGTAACTTAATGTAGCAGTGGAACTTGCGGCGACCACAAAACTTGTACTTTCACCTGCACATTTTGAAACATTTGCAGGTTCTTGTGTTATGGAAGGAGTTGGACAATTATCAGCAATACAAGTTTGAATTGAAGAAGCCTTAAAACATCCTGTACCTTTTGGAGTTACAATAATCGTAACAGACTTACCAGCAGGCACATTAGAAACAGGATAAGTAGTCGTAGTATGACCTGTTACTGATTGATCTCCTCCATTATCTTTATTATACACAATATCATAAGTGGTAGCTCCTGTAACTGCACCCCATGTAAAAGTAACAGAAGTTGCTGTTGAAGTTCCACAGGTTACAGTTGGTGTCGTATTCGGGTTTATAGATACTGTTGTAGTATTGGTACAACCATTGTTATCAGTATAAGTTATAACTGAATTTCCATTACCTGCTGAAGCACCCGTTACTAAACCAGTGTTAGAAATTGTTGCATTAGAAGTAGTTGCAGATAACCAAGCATTAGTTGATGCTGCAGTTCCTGAACCAGTTAATTGTGAAGTTGTACCTGCGCAAAAACTTAAGTTGCCAGTAATTGTTGGTTTAGGATTAATGGTTATATCTTTTGTAGTTGAACAACCATTTAACGTTGATGTCAACTTTAAGTTAGTAGAAGCAGTTGTTGGTTTGTAAGCTGAAACGTTAAATTTATTTGTCGTGCCGCTAGCAACAACGCCAGCAAAACTAACATCACTAGAAGTTAAAACACCATTACTAGTGTATTCTACAGTTGTTAAATCACATAAAGCTGAAGGTCCTGTTATGGTTGGTTGAGTACAAGAACAAGTATATGTTCCTGTGTACGTTTTTACACAACCTATTTCATCTGTCACGCTAATTGTATAATTATCATTTTGTACTAATCCTGTTAAGTCAATCGTACCTCCTGAAGAGGTAACAGTCGCTGCAGATAAAGAACCTTTATTCGTTGTTACATTATATTTTTTTCCTGTAATAAACTCTGGAGCTCCACCCTCAAATTTTAGTGTAACTTTTGAAGAAGAGCATACTTCTGTAGGTGTAATTTTAATATCGTTAAGGTAAGTTACTTTATAACTTTCATTCTGATAATCCATATTATAACATGCAGGATCATACATTCCTACCGTACTAGTAGAGATCGGTACCCACCAAATAGTATTATTTACAGGTTTGAATGATGTTGTATTTAAATATTGAAGAACGGGACTGGTATTTCCAGTTGAGGTTTCAGATAATTGATTTAAATTAAGTTTAAAATCCGCAGTAAATTTTGTTGGTTCAGTAGAGGGGTTGTTAGAAGTTGGTGCTCCAATATATATAGCATAATCTACGCTTGGATTAGCATTGGTTGTAGTTATTGAAAATATATCATTATAACACAAACCATAAGAGTTTGTAGCATAAACTTTCGTAGCAGGTGGAGTAGAATTATTGATTTTAACGGCTTGGGTTCCGTTATCAGCAGGACAAACATTACCTACATTATAGTAACCTAAACCATTGATCTCAACTGTTGCACATAACATATATGGATCTGTATTCATAGTAAAACAAAGTATATAATCCCCTGGAGCTATATTATCCCACTCCGGGTTAAATCCACTTGAAACAGGTTGAGCATTAGTTCTTGTAGGATTTATTTTAGTACCGCAACCAACTGGTTTTAACTCATAAGTTATAATTTGATCAAGAGGAGAGCCACATGCTCCAGGTGCAAGTGTTGTTTTCATTTTAAAACCTAAAGCAGTAGAACCTTGAGGTACTTTAACAGGAACACATAACGTAGCTGATTCATCTGGAATTAACAATAAACCACCATACTGATCACCTGCACTTGCTAATGCTGTTGTTATATCTGTCCTCCCTTTTGCTAATGTAGTTGCAGTAATCGAAGTTACTTTACAGGTAGCTGTTTCACAAGTAGTACATGTGGGATTTGTTGAAGATAGGTAGGTAATATGTATCGCTTGACCAATATCGTAACAACCGTCTAAGTCTTCATCTATACGATCTTTACCATCAGCTAGACTCACATCTGTGTCAAATGTAACAGGAACAATCCAAAGTTCAGAAATACCTGAAAAAGCACTAGAGCTTCCCGATAAATTTAAATCAGTAGCTGTTTTTGATGTTCCTTTAAAGCAACCAGCTGCTACTCCATTTGAGGGGTCTGTAATATCTATAACTGCGGGTGGTTTACAAGTATATACTAAATACCCCATAAAGCTCCCACCATTACCCGCTGGTGGTAAAGTAAAGTTATTATGTTTGATTGTCCAAGTATCCCCTGGATTTACAGATAATTCATTTCCTGTTCCAGCTAAATTTGTAAGTGCAGCAGTACCAATAGATGCATTACATGAAGAAGAAGCGTCGGCGTTATAAACATATAATTCTACATATTGAATTTCAGCTGGTTTAGCTGGATCAACCTCATCACAATCAGTATCTGCCACATCAAATGTTAAAGTAACGCATATATTATATTTGGTTGAAGGTGTAACATTATATTCGTTAAATCCAGCAGGAGTAGTTGTTGTTGGGGTTAGAGATGTACCACCACATGTAGGTGAAATACTTATAACTCTATTTTCAGAACAATTCTGAGGAGTACCAACATAAAACCTAAAACCTATTTTAGTTTCAGTAGCTTTAGTTGTGTACTCATAACATAATTGATGCGTTTGTCCAGCATCTGTTCTTAAATTCAGAGCACTTAAATCGATTGTAGCCGCAGGTGTTCCGGTTGATGCATCCGCTTCAGCAGCAGCTTTTGTAGTATAATATTGTGGAGAACACAAGTTTGCACCCGTTGCGCCACACCCACATTTTTGAGCAAAAGAATAAGAAGTTAATAAAGTGAAAATTAAAAATATCAAATGATTGAATTTCGCTTCAAATTTCAAATTTATATTCATAAAATTTATATTTGTTCTTGGTTATTTAATGACTATTAAAACAAAAAATAGTTGCTTATAAAGACTTATAAAGTTATAAAAATATCTCTTAATTCAGTAATCTGAAAAAATAAACCCTTTTTTAACAAAAAGCTTTGTGGACTCATTCTGAACATACAAACCACCTGTCCCCAAACCTTGTGGCAAATTATTTTTAAAGGTTGAAGTAAATTGAGCAATTAAATTCAATCCAATATTAGATTCTAACGCAGAGGTCATCCACCATGGAATATCATAACTTTCAGCAATATTAATCCATTCAGTACTTCCTTTTAAACCACCATGAAGGCTTGGTTTTAGAATGATATATTGAGGTTTGATCAGAGATAATAATTGTTTTTTATTTTCCATTCCATAAACACCGATCAACTCTTCATCCAATGCAATAGGCAAAGGAGTTTTTGAACATAAGTCAGCCATTTCTTCAATTTGACCTTGCTTTATAGGTTGCTCAATAGAATGTAATTGAAATTTTGATAGTTGATCTAATTTAGCCAGTGCATCTTTCACAGAAAAAGCACCATTAGCATCCACTCTCAACTCTATTTCTGATGGGGAAAAACGATTTCTAATGCTTTTTAGAATATCCAATTCCTGATCAAAATCAATAGCGCCAACTTTCATTTTCAAACATGTAAACCCTTGAAGTAACTTTTCTTCAATCTGTTGAAGCATGTTTTCTTTCGATCCCATCCAAATCAAACCATTAATGGGAATTCCACGTTCTCTTCGAGTGAAATAAGTATCAAAAAAGACTCCTTTTTTTTCAGAATTTAAATCTAATAATGCTGTTTCTAATCCAAATAGAATAGAAGGATAACTTTCTAGTTTATTCTGATTTTCAATATAATATTCTATGTTTTGACAAACTTCTTGAATTTTACTTTCATATTCAGTAAAATCATTAAAATCAGGAGATAAACCAGGAATAATGCTACACTCTCCTATTCCATTTCTATCCTTACTATCAGATGTAGTTAAATAAATAAACCAAGCATGTTTTTCTGTTAGTACACCCCTGCTTGTACCACTAGGCTGTTTGAAAATATATGTCTTTTTTTCAAACGTTGCATGATAGTTTTTCATTTCTAAAACAAGATTGAAATAATGGAAAATAATAGACTTAATAAGAAAGTAGATAGTGCTACCTTTTTTAATTCAGGGTCAAAATCTTTAGGATCTAATACCTGAACTACTTTCTTTAAGTGAATTAATAAAAAAACAAAAGGTAAAATATATATCAAACTAGTTAACTCAAATTTAAAATAGCCCCAATAAGAAATTAACGCTATCATGATCAAACAAAAATGATAGAATTTTGCGCGATTAAATCCTAGCTTAACTACCAACGTGATTTTATTGGATAATTTGTCGTTAACTTGATCTCGCATGTTATTTAAATTTAGAACAGCAGTACTCAACAGACCAATTGCGATTGCAGGAAATAAAGAAACAAAATCAAAAATTTTGGAATACAATGTGTAACTTCCCATAACACTTACCAAACCAAAGAAAACAAAGACAAAAGCATCTCCTAAACCATAATATCCATATGCTTTTTTACCAACAGTGTAAGTTATTGCTGCTAAAACAGATAAAAGGGCTAAAATCATATAGATATATATGGTGTTTTGGCTCATACCTTTTGAACTGATATAAATCAAATACCCTGCAGAAATCAATGATAAAAGACTAAAAATAAAAACTGCTATTTTCATTTGTGATACTGAAATTTCACCTTTTTGAACAGTTCGTGCAGGGCCTACTCGATTTTCATTGTCTGTGCCCTTCAAAGAATCTCCTAAATCATTAGCCAAGTTTGAAACGATTTGAAATAAAATGGTTGTTAGGAGGGCAAATATAAAAATGGAAACATCCCAAAAACCTTTTGATTTTGCAATAAAAGAACCCATTATTATACCTGAAATAGAAAGTGGTAATGTTCTTAATCGGAATGCCTCTAGCCAACTTTTAATCTTCATGCAGGTCTATAATTTGATGTATTAAACGAACGAATTTAACCAATAAATCGAAAAGACTTTTGTATTTTAGTCGTTTTGATGGAAAGTTTCTCTATGAAAAATAAACTTACAACTTTACTTAACATACAATATCCTATTATTCAAGCTGGAATGATTTGGTGTTCTGGATGGGAATTAGCTTCTTCCGTTTCAAATGCGGGAGGATTAGGAATACTTGGTGCAGGTTCGATGTATCCTGAAGTGTTAGATGCGCAAATTCAAAAATGCAAAGAAAATACTTCCAATCCTTTTGGTGTAAATCTACCACTACTTTACCCTGACATCGACAAACATATTGAAACAATAATTAAACACAAAGTTCCTGTTGTTATAACCTCTGCTGGTAATCCTAAAATATGGACCTCCAAACTTAAATCTGAAGGAATCATTGTATTACACGTAGTTTCCAGTTTGAGATTTGCATTGAAAGCTCAAGAGGCAGGGGTTGATGGTGTAATTGCTGAAGGATTTGAAGCTGGAGGTCATAATGGTAAAGATGAAACGACTACTTTGTGCTTGATTCCTAAAGTTGCTAAAGAAATTCAAGTTCCACTTGTTGCTGCAGGAGGAATTGCAACAGGAAGAGCGATGTTAGCCGTAATGAACTTAGGTGCTGATGGTGTTCAAATTGGAAGTCGTTTTATTGCTTCTACAGAATCTAGTGCTCACGAATCTTTTAAAAATTCAGTTCTCAATACTGATGAAGGAGGTACAATGTTAACATTGAAAGAACTTACTCCAGTAAGATTAATCAAAAATGCATTTTATCAAAAATTAGAAAAAGCCTACGAAGATGAGGCAACTCCAGAGCAATTAACAAATCTGTTAGGAAGAGGTCGAGCAAAAAAAGGAATGTTTGAAGGAGATTTGGTTGATGGTGAATTAGAAGTTGGACAAGTAGCAAGTTTAATAGATGAAATAAAACCAGCTTCTGAAATAATAACCGAAATCATTACTGAATTTAAATCAGCTATTAACGAACAAAATACAGAAAAATTTAATTTTTAATGGTACAATTTGAACGATTTACGTTAACAAACGGATTACGTGTTATTTTTCATAAAGACACTACTACCCCATTGGCTGTTGTCAATACTTTATATGATGTAGGTGCAAGAGATGAACATCCAGATAAAACAGGATTTGCACATTTATTTGAGCATTTAATGTTTGGTGGCTCAATCAACATACCTGATTTCGATACCCCTTTACAATTAGCAGGAGGAGAAAGCAATGCATTTACCTCAAATGATATCACTAATTATTATGATATTGTACCTGGTGTAAATTTAGAAACTGCTCTATGGCTAGAATCTGACAGAATGTTGTCCTTGGCTTTTACTCCAAAAAGTTTAGAAACACAACGAAATGTAGTAATGGAGGAATTCAAACAACGATATTTGAATCAACCTTATGGAGATGTATGGTTAGAATTAAGGCCATTAGCTTATGTATCACATCCCTATCAGTGGGCTACTATCGGAAAAGAATTAAAGCATATTGAAGATGCAACGATGGAGGATGTAAAAGACTTTTTTTCAAAATTTTACAACCCATCTAATGCCATACTTTGTATTGCTGGAAACTTTGAATTAGAATATATTAAGCAAGTAGTAGAAAAATGGTTTGGAGATATTCCTGAAGGAATTAAACCTGCTCGTATTCTTCCTAAAGAACCAAAACAAGAAATACTACGCGAAAAAATAATTGAAAGAAAAGTACCGTCGGATGCAATCTATTTTGCATTTAAAATGCCAGAACGAAAATCGTTTGAATACTATGCTGCTGATATATTATCTGATGCAATAGGAAGAGATAAATCCTCCAGATTATACGTCAGACTTCAAAAAGAATTGAAATTAGTAACCGATATTTTTGCCTATATAACTGGTTCAATAGATGAGGGTTTATTAATAATTGAAGCAAAATTATCAGACAGTAAAACCTTTTTAGAAGTAGAAGAAGCTGTTTGGAATGTTTTGAATGAAATAAAATCTGAAATTATTTCAAACAAAGAATTAAAACGTTTAAAAAATAAGATTAATACAGCTAAAGCATTTCAGGAACAAGGAATGCTAAATAGAGCAATGAATTTATCCTTTTTTGAATTACTTGGGGATGCAAATGGTGTAAATGAAGAACAAAAAATCATTGACCAAATTAATGAAAATCAGATCCACACAATGGCAAATCAGATTTTAAACCCACAAAATTGTTCTATATTAAAAGTTAAAGCTATTTAAAATGATAAACAGAATTCAAGCTCCAACGTTAAAAGAAATTGAAAAAATCAATTTTGTTTATCCTACTATTAAAAAACTAGGAAGCGATGCAGAATTAGTATGGATGAAAGAGGTTGCTGATGAAACGGTTCGTATTGAATTACATTTTAATGCAGGAACGATACATTCAGAAAACAAGGTTGCTTCAATAACAAACGGATTATTATTATCAGGTACATCGAAAAAAAACAGCATACAAATTCAAGAAGAAATTAATGAATTAGGCGTTTTTACTGACTTTGAAACAAATCAAGAGTCGTCGGTTGTTGCTATATATTGTTTAAGGGAAAACGCTACGGATGCAGTACGATTATTATGTGAAGCGATTCGTGATTGCCAATTTCCCGAAGATGAAATTCAAGATTTAATACGTGAACGCAAGCAACAATATTTAATTTCTTCAGAAAAAGTAAGTTTTTTGGCTAGAAGAGAATTTCAACAAAAAATGTACTCAAATTCTGAAAGATATTCTAGGCAATTAACAATAAATGAATTTGATGAAATAACAAGAGAACAAATTGTCTCTTTTTATAGTGAGTATTATTTAAAAGGATTACGAAAAATTGTAGTTGTTGGGAACTTAAATGAAGAACAAATAAACATTTTAATAGATGAGACATCTTCTTGGTGTAATACAAAAAATACAGACTTCGAGGGTAATTTTAAAAATAAAACGGGTCATTTTCACATTGAAAAGGAAGGAGCAGTTCAAACAGCTATTCGCATAGGTATGCCACTTTTCAATAAATCTAACAAAGAATTTATTGATTTTCAGATCTTACAAACAATTTTAGGAGATTATTTCGGAAGTAGATTAATGTCTAACATTCGAGAAGACAAAGGATATACTTATGGAATCGGCTCTGCTATTTTAGAATCATATTTGGCCGGTTCTTTTATAATCGCAACAGAAGTAGGAAGCGAATTTGTAAATGACACACTAAACGAAATAAAAAAAGAAATTGAACGTTTATCAAATGAAATTATTCCTGAAGATGAATTAAATTTAGTTAGAAACTACCTGTTAGGACAACTACTTAAAAGTGCTGACGGCCCTAATTCACTCATGGATTTATATTTAGGAGTTGATATGCATGGCTTAAATTTAGATTATTACAACGACGTCATTTATAGAATAAATACTATCTCTAGTGAAGAATTAAAAAAATTAGCTAAAAAGTATCTTAAATGGAACAATCTTAGTATAATTAATGCAGGTAAAAAATAATAAATGAATCGCTTTTTTGTTATATTCTTATTTATTTCAATATTATTTAAAGTTAATTCTCAAGAGACAAAAAAAAGGTGTGGAATAGACTTCCCCAAAAGTGTTTGTGTCAGCGAAGAGTTAAATGGAGAAATTACATTAAATTGGCGTAAACCAAAAGATAGTCTTGGACTCTTTCTCAAATACGAATTATTTTCAATTGAATCTCCATTTGTACCTATAATCTCAATAAATAATATTTCAAACACTACTACAACGATTCCA
>JBKCEW010000179.1:0-4968 GCA_046304235.1 Crocinitomicaceae bacterium
TTTGTCTAATGTCTTTTGTCTAATGTCTAATGTCTTTTGTATAATGTCTAATGTCTTTTGTCTAATACTTCTCTTCGTATAAAATATTGAATCACTTCTGAGGCACCGTATAATCCAAAAAGCCCTGGCATATAACTGATAGTGCCGTAAAATGAACGTTTAAAATTACTACCGTCAGTCAATTTTAGTGATTCTTTGATCTGAATTTCTGATGAATAAACAGCTTTAACACGTTTAAAGTTTATTCCTTCTCTTTTTAATCGTTTTTTAATAGTACGACCTAGTTTGCAATTTTGTGTATTTTCCAGTTTAGAGACTTGAACTTTAGAAGGGTCTAGTTTTCCACCAGCTCCCAGGTGTGTGATGATTTTTACTTTGAGTCTTAAACAAGCTTTAATCCATTCCAGTTTAGGTGTAACAGAATCTATACAATCCATTACATAGTCTGGTTGGTACTCTTCGAGTATTTTCCATACACGTTCTGGAAGGACAAATTCCTCAATTATATTTAATTTGATATTTGGATTTATGTCTTTGATTTTTTCTCCTAACACCACAGCCTTGTTTCGATCTATAGTTGAATTAACTGCGGTTAATTGCCTGTTTTTATTTGTTATATCAAAAACATCTCCATCGATAACCGTCATAGTTCCGATCCCTGATCTAGCGATGAATTCACCAGCAAATGAACCAATTCCACCTAGACCAACGATTAATACATGTGCGTCTTTTAATTTTGCTATATTCTCCTCTCCAATTAGTAAAGCGCTTCTTTCTAGCCAATTTCCCATTTCTTAAATACCGTTTTAAAATTATTGCTAATTATAGTTTTCAAAGCTAACAAAGATATCTCTTTTAAGAAAGCAACTTTTTGGTAAACTTCCTCTATATTATGATTTAGGTCATTATCTGTCTCAAGAAACAATCTATTGTTTGGAATAGTTTTGATGCTGGCTTGTAGTTTACGATCGTGAATGATTGCGCTTCCCACACTGATATAGAAGTCTTCTTTGAGCAGGGTGTTTAATAAGTTTGTTTTTCTAAATCCATGAATGATCCAAGGTTGAATGGGGTTAAGAGAACGTTTTATCTCAATTAATTCATTATATGCCTTTACACAATGAATGATAACAGGTAAGTTTAGTTTTTCAGCAAAAAGTAGTTGTTTTTTAAATATTATAATTTGTTCACTAATATTTAATTGTATGTTTTTATCTAAACCAATTTCACCGATTGAAATACAGTTTTTTTCTATTGCTATTTTTTCATCAAATAGATACATGTCAATTTCAAATGGTCCAACGCCATAGCTGTATGGATAAGATAATACTTCCTTAGCTTGCACGATTTCCAGTCCAATCTCCTGTTTGTGATGTGTATGAAGGTTTATGAACATTATTTTTCTTTTTTAAACGAAAGTTAACAAATTAAAATAAATTTCATATTTTCACGTCCTCTATTAAAATTTTAAAAATGAGTTCAAACAACGAGTTAATTGGAAGGATAGAAGCACAGGGTACAATCTTCGGACATCCTAAAGGTTTATACCTATTGTTTTTCACCGAAATGTGGGAGCGTTTTAGTTATTACGGTATGAGAGGAATCCTAATGCTATACATGACTAAATTATGGATGGAAAATGGATTGAATATTGATAGCCAAAATGCTTCTTTGATTTATGGTTTCTTTACTGGTTTTGTATATTTTACTCCTTTATTTGGTGGTTTAATTGCTGATAGATGGTTAGGACAACGTTTATCAATCACAATTGGTGGTATAACTATGTTTGCAGGACAATTGGTGTTGTTTTTAATGAATACTCATTTTGGTCTTGGATTAGGTTTAGTATTATTGGTTATAGGTAATGGGTTTTTTAAACCAAATATTTCAACCATTGTAGGTCAAATGTATCGTGATGGTGATGCTAAAAAAGATGCAGCTTTTTCTATTTTTTACATGGGAATTAATTTAGGAGCTCTTTTAGCCCCTCTTGTAATTGGTACTTTGGCAGAAGACACATTTGCTGTACGAGGTGCAGATGGAGAAATTATGAGTTATGGTTTCAAGTATGGTTTCTTAGTTGCTGCAATTGGAATGGGGTTAGGTCAAATCTTCTTCAATTTACTTTCTAAGAAATATTTACTTGAATTAGGTCAAAAACCTGTTGTCAAAACAAAAGAGGAAAAAAGTGCTGAAAAAGAGGCTGATTCTCATGTTACAGTAGATCCTCAAATGAAAAAAATTGAAAGACAGCGTTTAGCTGTTATTTTTATCTTGACTTTCTTTGTTATTTTCTTCTGGGCTGGATTTGAACAAGCAGGTTCTTCATTAACTCTATATACTGATAAATATATTAATCGTCATGTTGGTGGTTGGGAAATACCTACTACTTTTTTCCAAGCATTTAATCCTATTTTGATTGTTGCCTTGGCTCCAGTGTTTGCTTGGTTATGGACAACGAAATTATTCTCTAGAATGAGCACGCCAGTTAAAATGAGTTTAGGTATGATTTTACTAGGCTTAGGATTTTTGTTTATGTTAATGGCTACATTTGAAGTTAAAACGAGTGTGGTTAACGGAGAAGAAGTGGTAAAACAAAAAGCTGCGTTGATATGGTTATTACTAACATATTTCTTACATACAATTGGTGAGCTTTGTTTGTCGCCTGTCGGACTTTCTATGGTAACGAAAATGGCACCTGTTAGATTAGTCTCGTTAATGATGGGGGTGTGGATGCTTTCTTCTTTCTTTGCCAATATCCTTGGAGGATTTGTTGCGAAATATACTGAAGTAATGGGTGCATATACAATTTTCTATTCAATAGCAGTATTTGTTATTGCTTTGGGTCTAATATTGTTGTTGATATCAAAAAGAATTTCCAAGTTAATGAACGGTGTAGTTTAGTGACTTTCAATTATTTTTCAAGGGTGTCCTATTGTGGCACCCTTTTTTTTATGTTAATTTGTTTTAATCTTCTAATTTTACTCTGATTATATTGATTTTTTTTTATTCTGTAATCTTATAATCTGTAATTTGCAATCTGCTAATTTTTAATCTGTAATCTGCTAATCTTTAATCTTCAAATCTACCATGTCAAAAAATCACCCTAAAGCCTTACCGTTTTTATTCTTTTCTGAAATGTGGGAACGTTTCGGATATTATTTAATGATCGGAATTTTTACGCTGTATTTAAAAGATGCAGTCAATGGATTTGGTATGACCGAAGCCGAAGCATCTGATTTGTATGGAACATTTATTGCCTTTGTGTTTTTAACACCATTTATTGGAGGTTTATTAGCAGATAGAGTGTTAGGATATAGAAAATCGATTACCATTGGAGGAATCATGATGGGAGTAGGGTATTGTTTGATGTCGATTCATTCTTTATCAATGTTATATACAGCAATGTTGTTGGTGATTTTAGGGAATGGATTTTTTAAACCTAATATTTCAACATTGTTAGGGAATGTTTACAACGACGAGAAATACATCCATAAAAAAGACGAAGGATACAATATCTTTTACATGGGGATCAATATAGGTGCATTTATTTGTAATTTCTTTGGTGCTGCCTTGTATAATATGATTGGATGGGGAGCTGCGTTTATTGCTGCTGGTATAGGAATGTTTATTGGAATTATCATTTTTTGGATTGGAACAAAACATTTTAAGCATGTCGATGTGATTAAACCCGCTTCAGAATCTGATATGTCTTTATTGAAGATTTTTGGAGTAATTCTTTTCCCTTCTATTATTTTTGGATTGATTGGATATTTTTTACCCGAACCTTTGGTAGGGTCGCATTCCACCGATGCTTTTTTGTTTGGATGTTTACCTATTGTTTTCTTTTACGGAAGATTGTATGTAAAATCTCCGAAAGAAGAAAAAAGACCGATTGCAGCAATGCTAGCTATTTTTTCAGTAGTCATATTGTTTTGGGCGGTATTCAAACAAAATGGTTCAACGTTAAATACCTGGGCAGATCGCTATACAGATCGTGAAATTCCTTCTGCTATGGTACCAACCTTAAGTTCTTTAAAATTAGTAGAAGAAAACAAATACGTGAAAGATACGTTTGTGGTGATGGACAATCAATTCCGAGTTTTAGACAAAGAAAAAATGGAAGTTACTTATCCACCTTATTATAAAAATCTAGCTAAAGATAATAAACCTCAAGAAGGCGGATCATTGAAATTGTTTAATACCAATCTATTCCAGTCTGTAAATCCGTTTTGGGTTGTATTGTTAACGCCGTTAGTCGTAGCGTTTTTCTCATTTTTGAGAGGGAGAGGGAAAGAACCTTCCACACCTGCTAAAATTGCCTTTGGTCTAACTATTTCTGCGCTTTCTTGTTTTGTCATGGTAGCAGCAGTCTATGCGAGCAACAATGGAATGTCCAAATCATCTCCTTGGTGGTTTATTTCTTCGTATGGAGTAATCACGATTGGAGAATTATTCCTAAGTCCAATGGGGTTATCACTCGTTTCTAAACTTAGCCCACCTAGATTAACAGCCTTAATGATGGGAGGGTGGTTTTTAGCGACCTCTATCGGAAATAAACTTTCAGGAGTACTAAGCAGTTTGTGGGATGGCTACGAACACAAATCGAATTTCTTTTTAGTGAATTTCTTACTATTAAGTGTTGCTGCTGCAATCATGTTTTTAATGCTTCGTTGGTTGAATAAAATTTTTAAGGAATATATTGGTTAAAGCGTCCCGCAGGATTTGTAATCCTACGGAAATTCACCAGCTTTGTTGGATTTGTAACCTATAACTATTGACCCAACAATCTAATTACTAACGAACTAAAAAATAGTCAAAATATTTATCAAAAAAAGTTTGTTAAAATGAAAGGGAATTGTGTATATTTGCACTCCGCAATCGAGCGGTGTTTGACACATTAGTGAGGGGGAATAAAAAAAACTTTTCAAAAGTGTTGTTTAAATAAAAACTTTGATTATCTTTGCA
>JBKCEW010000180.1:0-63579 GCA_046304235.1 Crocinitomicaceae bacterium
ATCTAATACAGTACATGAATTTGATTTGAATATCAGTAGTTTACTGTCGTAGTTAATTATTTTATTAACAAATTCTGGTATTAACAAGTTGGATTGTATATCTACAATTCCAATAGAATCTTTGTGTGAACAAATCATGACAGTAGGCGAAATAAAAGAAAGAGGTTTATATTTTGTTTCTCCTATAACTTGTAATTTATCATTATAAATGACGAATTTTTTATCTTTTCTCTCAATAATTAAATCATATTCTAGAATTTTAGATGCTTTAGTTTTGCCTACATATTCATTTTTGTCATTATAAACAAGATTTTCATTTTTACTTTGGAAAATAATTGTTTTTTCACCTTTTGATATTGGAATTAGATTATTTAATGGTAGTTTATTGTAGTTGGTGTCGTAGTAAATAAAACCATTGTTTCTATAGCTAACCAAAAATAGATTTTTATTTTTAACACTTATTCTCTTGATTGAATTATACTTTGGCTCTAATTTTTTACCATTTAAAAAGACTATTCCAAAATAATTGTGTGATTTATATATGGCTGATCCACGCTTAAAACTTTCTAAATAATCTACAGGTTCTTGAAAAACACTATCACCATTTTTATTTAGAATATTCCATTTTGCATCAACAATTTCAATAGATTGACTTAATTCTTCTTTATAATCGGAATTATCAATTGGATAAATTAGTTTGTAAAGTTGAGAATAGGATAAATCGTTATTAAATCTTGATTTTTTTAAGTTAACCTCACCTCGAGTACAATATATTAAATTGTTATTTGGTTGTTCTGAATAATAATTAACTGGTTTTAAAACACCATTTTTCGTAACTATTCCAATAAAATCATTTGTTAGGGCTACAGTATAGTCTTTCTGATTGAATTTATCTTTCAAAATATAATCAATAAAAATAGGATTGATTTTTTTGGGATTACTTAATGGAATGAGTTTAAATTTTTCGTTATTTACAATTTCAATATCAAATGTTTTTTTTAGAAAATTATTTGGTGATTTATATTGATTTATCATTTTTTCTTTTAGTAAACTGAAATTTGCGTTTTCTACAAAATCAATGTTTTTGTATACAGGTTTAAGTAAAATACTGTCATTTCTTCTAAATCCCCAACGATTATAAAAAGTGAAAGTACTATCTCTACTAAATTGATTGGTTGTGTCCAAAAACCATCCAATATCAATTAATCGTTGATCAAAATTGATAGAATTTTGTACCTTTTGTTTTTGGTTAATTGATATTACCTGATCAAAATAGATTTCTTCCTTTATCTGATGGTTTTTATACAAAATAATCATAACCATCGTTTTATTACTCCAAGCCTTTATTAATGTGTCAGATACAATTACCTTGTAATAAATAGGTTGTAAAATGATTTTTTGTTTTCTAAAAGAATAAACACCTTTTAGTCTGGTATTGTCGTTCGGTAAATTTACTTGAGAAATCATAAAATCTCCTTTAATTTCGTAATAATCATATTGAGGTTTTATGATTTCTCTAAAATTCGAATTTAAGACACCCCAAAGATTATTTTTACAAACTAGAAAAGAATTATTGTGCTTGCTAATCGATTGATAATTATAGTCCAATATAAATTTACCTTCTTTTGTTATAAGTGCTATGCTTTTTTTATTCTTTATTAGGTAGTACTCATTAAAAATATTTATACTTGAACCAATCACCTGGAACTTGACTTTATTTAATTTATAATCAATTAAATACAATGAATCTTTATAAGTATAATAAAAATGTTCATCAAAAAAATCAGTTTGTTTTACATTAAAAGGAATGTGAATCTCTTTTTTGTTTGCAATCAAAGCATTCTTGTTTAAACCTTTAATTAAAAGACAGTCGTCATGAACAATACAATCAAAAATATTTTCATCAAAAAAATCACCCTTAGGACTAAAAATATGTATAGTTTTTCCTTCTTTTAAAATTAAGTAATTTTCAAAACTTTCTATAAATGCGTTTTTATCAATTTGTTTTGGTTTAACCCATTCGTTATTCAATAATAAAACATTTGATTTATTAGCAAAAACCATCCAATTTTCATCATAAGTTTTAAACCAATCTACTGTATAACTGAATTTTTTATTGATAGATTTTATGATGCGATAATTTGCACTATCAAGTAGATAAATATCGTGGAAAATATGTTCGATATGATCATATATTGGATTTAATATTTCATTACCAATACTGTCAATTATTCCATATTTTTTATTTGCGATAAAATAAGCATATCCGAATTTGTCATAATAATTTACATAATCATAAACTTGAGGGTGAATGATTTTTTTATTATTGTGAATTGTAATCCAATTATTTTCAGTTTTGAAAGGAAAAAAGATGTCCTTTTGTGAAAAACTTGAATGAAAGCACAGCGTAAATAATATTAAAATTCGGATATACATATATTAATCGATTAAATTATGTATTACTTCATCTAGATCGTTACTTTGACTAACAATAAATTTTGTTTTTTCAAAGGTGAAGGTAAATGATTTATTATTCGATTTTAACGCTTTGAAAAATTGATCGCTTTTGCAACATAACAACTTATTTTTTGAATCAATAGCGATTAATAGATTTCGCTTTTTAGGATTAAATTTTACTATTGAATTTTCCGATTGTGAGCATTTTATAGTCATTTTTTCTTCAGGACATACAAAGTGAATAGATATTAAATTTGGATCTAATTCACTTGGGAACTTAAAGTTACTTTTAACCATAATATTATTTTGATCATCTTGGATTCGATCCCAATTATATGTTCCAAACTCTTTGATATCAATAGATCTAATCACTTTTCCTTCAGCGATATTTTTTTGATAATCTGAAAGTTCTTTTTGATTCCTTTTTGCAATTAATTTTTTTAGGAAAGATTCTTCTCTAGCTTGTTTAAAAGTATACGGGTTTACAGCAAATGTGAAATCTCGTTCAAATGATTTATTACTGTAAGAAAGATTTAAATTGTATGTAGTATCATCTATTTTTGAAACTATTTTAGACTTTATATCTAGTGTAGATAATATTTTTTCAACCTCAGTATTCATGGAATCTCGACTTTTCCATCCCACAATCTCTTTTGAATTTAATTCAGGAAATTCTGTCGTATTCAGTTTAATATCAAGAATATTTTTTGATAAAACGGAACTTGGATTGACTTGTCTTGATTTAATGTCTTTTATCGAAGTGTTTCCTTTAGTAGTTATGTAGCTCCAAGTTTTTTTAATGGTATCATAGGAGTAGAAATTCATATTTTTCTCATCATTTGTAGATGCAATGTCTATCCTAATTTTTTTACCCTTTGATATAAATATTGGAGATCCGTTTTGACTTCCTTTAATGGAAAACATACCTCCCGTAACAAAATCAAATGTTTTTCCAATAGAATCATATTTCATTGAAATATTTGAGGTTATAACCTCACCTAATGAAT
Source organism: Crocinitomicaceae bacterium (assembly GCA_046304235.1). Lineage (GTDB taxonomy): Bacteria > Bacteroidota > Bacteroidia > Flavobacteriales_D > Crocinitomicaceae > CANHVK01. The sequence goes on from JBKCEW010000180.1 coordinate 3,465, forward strand.
GAAACTCCTCCCAAGCTATATCAACTTTACCCTTAATGGGAACACCGGTTTGATCAACAAAGATATTCGGCTCAATATGAATTACACTTCCTGATTTTAGTTGTATGTCATTTTTTATATCAGTATTTATTTCAATTTTATTTTCTGAACTTAAATATTTCGGAAAGAAATCATCTTTTGATGACACTGACATTGGATTTACTCCTTTCGAATCCTCTGTTTTTTCTTTAGTTGAACAAGAAATAAGTAAGAATAACGATAAAAATATGGATATTGTTTTCATGACTATTAAGATTTGATTTATATTTAAAAAACGTTCTATAATTCGATTTATTACATGTGCTTTATTAAAATTCAAAAAAGTATTTTTGTAAAAAATAATATTATGTCAGAAGCAATAAATCAAGGAGATGTATCCTTTGAAATAAATGAAATTGGAGTAGGGACGATTATTTTTGGTCATCCGTTGAGTAACTCGCTTCCAGGAAGAGTGTTACAAAAATTAGCGAATACAATCACTGAATTGGGTAAAAACGATGAGGTGAAAGTGATTGTCTTGAAGTCCGAAGGTGAAAAATCCTTTTGTGCAGGTGCAAGTTTTGATGAATTAATTTCAATCAAAGATTTAGAGACAGGAAAGAAATTTTTCTCAGGTTTTGCAAACGTAATTAATGCAGCTAGAAAATGTCCAAAGTTCATCATTGGTCGAGTGCAAGGGAAAGCAGTTGGAGGGGGAGTAGGTTTGGCAGCAGCAGTAGATTATTGTTATGCAACCAAATTTGCTGATGTAAAATTGTCAGAGTTAGCTGTAGGAATAGGTCCATTTGTTGTTGGCCCTGCTGTAGAGCGTAAAATGGGATTATCTGCGATGAGTCAGTTGGCGATTAACGCTACTGAATGGCGATCAGCAGATTGGGCATATAAAAGAGGATTATATTCAGCAATTTTTGATTCTATTGAAGAAATGGATAAAGAAATTAATTTGTTAGCGACTCGTTTGGCAAAATCAAATCCTGAAGCGATGCGTATGTTGAAACAAGTTTTTTGGCAAGGTACTGAACATTGGGATACACTTTTAATGGAGCGAGCTGGTATGAGCGGTACATTGGTGCTTTCTGATTTTACGATTAATGCGATTAATTCATTTAAGAAAGGATAATTTAGTTATCTTTATTAATAATCGATTTTCCTTGTTAAAGTACATTGATTTACTTTTAGGATTATAAAGATTTATTATAAAATTACATTTTATTCAAAAATCAGTTGTTAATAAAAACTTTAAGTTATATCTTTGTCCTCCCATTTTTTGGGGAATTGTCTTATTTTAATTAATAATTATTTTGGATACATTAAGTTACAAAACCGTTTCTGCTAATAAGCAAACTTCTGGAAAGAAGTGGTTATTAGTTGATGCTGAGGGCCAAACAGTAGGTCGTTTAGCAAGCAAGGTGGCGAAGTTGATCCGTGGAAAACACAAACCAAGCTTCACACCACATGCAGACTGCGGAGATAACGTGATCGTTATCAATGCAGAGAAAGTATCTTTTTCAGGTACTAAATTAGTAGATAAAGAGTATGTTCGTTACACTGGTTACCCAGGTGGACAACGTTCATTAAGCGCAGAGGTAATGTTGCAAAAACACCCTGAGCGTTTAATCGAGAAAGCTGTAAAAGGAATGTTGCCTAAAAATGCTTTAGGTCGTGAACTTTTCAGAAACTTGAAAGTGTACGTTGGTAGTGAGCACAAGCAAGAGGCTCAAAAGCCAGAAGTTATTAATCTTGATACATTCAAATAGTCATTATGGAAATCATTAATACACTAGGAAGAAGAAAAACTTCTGTTGCTCGTGTTTACCTTTCTAAGGGTACGGGTAAAGTAATTGTAAATAAAAAAGATGTTAAGGAGTTTTTTCCATTAGCATTATTGCAAGCTAAAATTCAACAACCTTTTGAATTAACTGAAACTAAAGATCAATATGATGTTACAGTTAATGTTCAAGGTGGAGGAGTAAATGGACAAGCTGAAGCAATCCGTTTAGGTATTTCAAGAGCGTTGGTTAAAGTTTCTGAAGACTTTAAACCAGTTTTAAAGGCAGACGGTTTAATGACTCGTGATCCAAGAATGGTTGAGCGTAAAAAACCAGGTCAGCCAAAAGCACGTAAGAAATTCCAATTCTCTAAACGTTAATATTCAATTTTGGCGGTGTTTAGTATCCAAGTTTTTGAGTAAATGCTTCAATGCCCCTCAATCACTGATTACTAAAGGAACGTAAACAATTTAAAAATATTTAAGATGTCAAAAGTAACTTTTCAAGAATTATTAGACGCAGGTGTACATTTTGGACACCAAAAAAGAAAGTGGAATCCGGCAATGGCGCCATATATCTTTGATGAGAAAAAAGGTATCCACATTATTGACCTTAATAAGACAATCGCTCATCTAGATCAGGCGTGCGCTGCGATGACTCAAATTGCTAAGTCTGGTAAAAAAGTGTTATTCGTTGCAACAAAAAAGCAAGCGAAAGAAATCGTTGCTGAAAGAGTGAAGACAATCAACATGCCATTCGTTACAGAACGTTGGTCTGGTGGAATGTTAACTAACTTTCAAACAACTCGTAAGTCTATCCGTAAAATGACAGCCATCGACAAAATGAAGTCTGATGGTTCATGGGATACTCTTTCTAAAAGAGAGAAATTATTCAAAACTCGTCAACGTGAGAAATTAGAAAAGAACTTTGGTTCTATTGCTGATATGACTCGTCAACCAGCAGCTATTTTCTTAGTTGATATTTTGAAAGAACACATCGCTTTAAGTGAAGCTAAAAGATTAGGTATTCCTGTATTTGCAATGGTTGATACGAACACTAACCCTAAGTTAGTTGATTTCCCAATCCCTGCAAACGATGATGCTACTAAATCTATCTCTGTTATTTTAGATGCAATTTGTGATTCTATCCGAACAGGTTTAGAAGATCGTAAAAATGCAAAAGATAAAGCAGATAAAGGTGAAGCTGTTGAAGCAAGCGCTGAAGAAACAAAATAATTTTAAAATTAAATAACAATGGCAATTACTGCATCAGATGTAAATAAATTACGCCAGCAAACAGGTGCTGGTATGATGGACTGCAAAAACGCTTTAGTTGAGGCTAATGGTGATTTTGACACTGCTATCGACATTCTTCGTAAAAAAGGTCAAAAAATCGCTGCTAAACGTGGGGATAATGAGGCTAAAGAAGGATTAGTTTTAGCGCAAGTTTCTGAGAATGGTTCTGAAGGTGTAATCTTAACATTAAATTGTGAGACTGACTTCGTAGCTATTAACGAATCTTTCCGTGCTTTCGTTCAATCTATCGTTGATGTTGCTTTGAAAAATTTACCTGCTTCAATTGAAGAGTTAAAAGCTTTGAAGTATGACGATAAATTAACAGTTGAAGAGAAAATTACTGAGCAAATTGGTGTTATCGGTGAGAAATTAGATTTATCTAAATTCGGACGTATTTCTGCTGCAAGAGTAGCTGCTTACAACCACCCTGGAAACCAATTAGCTACGTTGGTAGGTTTAACTTCTGGTTCGGATGCTGCTGAGGATGCTGGTAAGCAAGTTGCTATGCAAATTGCTGCGATGAATCCAATCGCATTGAACAAAGATGGAGTTGATCAAGATACTATCAGCCGTGAAATCGAAATTGGTAAAGAATTAGCGATCCAAGAGGGAAAACCAGCTGATATGGCTGAGAAAATTGCTCAAGGTCGTTTGAATAAATTCTTCCAAGAAAACACATTGTTGAGCCAACCATTTGTTCGTGATAACAAATTATCAGTAGAACAATTCTTAAACTCAACTGAAAAAGATTTAACAGTTTCTTCTTTCTTACGTTTCGCAACGAAATAAGGAGTTTCTAAATCATATTTTTAAAGTCGCCTCACAAGGGCGACTTTTTTTGTTTCTACTTTCCGCTCGATTAAATCTAGCGGAGCGATAATAATCGAGTTGAATGTTTGGAAAAGTATCTCATACTTTCCATTTCTTCTATTAAAAAACTTTTATTCAACTATTGCCTATTGCCTTTTTACTATCCCACATTCACTAAACTTTCAAATTATTCTGTATCTTTGCACTCGAAAAATCTATTCTAAAACCATGAAATATAATCGCATCCTTCTGAAATTAAGCGGAGAGTCTCTAATGGGAGATAAACAATTTGGAATTGATAATAACCGAATTGCATCTTATGCAAAACAAATTAAAGAAGTTTCTGAATTAGGAATTCAGGTTGCAATCGTTATTGGAGGTGGAAATATCTTCCGTGGTGTTCAAGCAGAAGAAGGTGGTATGGACCGTACTCATGGAGATTACATGGGAATGTTAGCAACTATGATTAATAGTATGGCTTTGCAGTCAGCATTGGAATTAGTGGGTTGTAAAACACGTTTGATGTCTGCTATCGAAATGCGTGAAATTGCTGAACCGTTTGTAAGACGTAGAGCAGTTACTCATTTAGAAAAAGGAAGAATTGTGATTTTTGGTGCTGGAACTGGTAATCCATTTTTCACAACTGATTCTGCAGCTTCTTTACGAGCAATTGAAATCAATGCGGACGTGATTTTAAAAGGAACACGTGTAGATGGAATATATACTGCTGACCCATTAAAAGATCCAACTGCGGTAAAATATGACCGTATCTCTTTTGATGATGTTTATGAAAAAGGGTTGAAGATCATGGACCTTACTGCATTTACATTGTGTAAAGAAAATAATTTGCCAATTATAGTGTTTGATATGGATACTCCAGGTACATTAAAAAGATTAATGCAGGGTGAAGATTTAGGAACAATAGTACAAGACGAAATAGCTATTTCAAAATAATATCATAAAATTATGACTGAAGAAGTTCAAAGTGTTTATACTGATTTGAATAATTCAAATCAAAAATCTATGGCGCATTTAGATTATGAAGTGCAAAAAATCAGAGCTGGTAAAGCTACACCATCTATGTTACAAACTGTTATGGTAGAGTATTATGGTACACCAACACCTATAGCTCAAGTTGCAAATATTTCTGCTCCAGATGCACGTACATTGGTAGTTCAACCTTGGGAACGTCCTTTGTTACCTGAAATTGCTAAAGGTATTATCAATTCTAACCTTGGTTTTGCACCTTCTAACAACGGCGAGCAATTAATCATTACTATTCCTCCTTTGACAGAAGAAAGACGTCGAGAGATGGTTAAAAAGGTAAAAGCTGAAGGGGAGAATGCAAAAGTAGGTATTCGCAATAACCGTAAAGACGCTTTAGATATGATTAAGATGTTGAAAGCTGATGGTTTGTCTGAAGATGCTGTGAAAGATGCTGAAACAAAAATTCAAAACATCACCAATAATTTTATCTCTAAAGTAGATGATGTAGTTGTAGTGAAAGAGAAAGATATAATGACAATATAAATTATGTATGATGAATTAACTCATAATTTATAAGTCATAACTCATAATTTAAAAAAGCGTTTCAATTTCCTGAAACGCTTTTTTGTTTGATATTAATTAGGATTTTATTTCCCGAAATTAGTTAACCATTCTGAGATTGTTCTCATTGCACTTGGTGAAAATGTTTCTTCGATAATGCCATATTCAGCAGGATTACCCGTCTTAGATTTTTGAAACAAATGATTCAATTTTTTTAATTCGATGGTTTTAAAATTGTTGTTTCCCGATTGAGTGAGTATTTCTTTAATTGCATTTAGGTTTTTTTCACTCGGCACTTGTAAGTCAAGCGATCCGTTAACGGCTAAAACAGGACATTTAACTTGACTTAAATACACCTTTGGATCAAAAGTTAAAAAGTAACGAAACCAAGGGGTGTTTGTTTGATTATACATCATTAATGCTTGTTCTTCATCGTATTTATCTCCTAACAATTTTTTTTGTTCTGAAATGATTTCATTTTTGATGAAGTTTGTGTCTTTTTGTTGAATAAACAAATCAAATACTTTGGCATTGAAATTTTTAGTTTGTTGAATTTCTTGATCTGAAATTTTATTTGCTTTGGCTATCAATTCATATTGGTCGAGAAGTAATTCTTTTATTGGAGTTCCTGGTCCTGCTAATAATACGATAAAAGCGATATCCAAATTTCTTGACGCAACGATTGGGGCAATCATTCCTCCTTCGCTATGTCCCATCAAACCGATGGATTCAACTTCATTTCTGTTTTTTAGATAGTTTATAGCGGCCTCTACATCTGTTGCGAAGTCCATCGAAGTTGCAGTTGCGAAATTACCTGTTGATTTACTTACCCCTCGATCGTCATATCTTAAGACAGCATATCCTTGTTTTGTTAAATAATCACTTAGTACCAAAAATGGCTTGTGACCCAACAATTCTTCATCTCTATTTTGAGGACCACTACCTGAAATTAAGATAATGGTTTTGTATTTTTTATTGGTCGTCGGAAAGGTAAAAGTACCAGCAAGTTGATGTCCACCATTAGGGTTTACGAAAGTAACTTCTTCTGAATTGTAGGGAAAAGGTGAATTAGGCTCTTGTGGTTTTTTTTCAGTTTTCAATTCACCTGTTTGTCTTTTTAATTCCATTGGGAAAGATTGTCCCCTTTGTGTTAAATTACCTTGTATAGATTCAGAAGATATCAGTTTACCCGAATATTCAAATTTTATTTGACTGATTTCAATTTTTAAGGTTTTTTCTTTAATTGAAATTTGACTTGTTGGAATTCCTTTTGCACCTTGTTTAGGACTATCCATTGTTGCTGTCAATCCATTCTGTGTACTGTCAATATGGAAGATTAGGGGAAGTTTAAAATTTTGAATATTTAATTCACCTTCCCAATTTCCTTTGATTGATTGCGATATTCCTAAATAGGGAAATGATAATAAAAGAATTAATAGGTTGTTTTTCATGTTTTTTGATGCTGTTTGTGTAACAAATATAAATATTCCTGTTCTTTTTGACCTGGAGTTGGAATGAGTAAAGCCGGTTTTTGCAGTACTGCTAAATCCATAATGGTCGTATAACCAGTTCTTGATATAACAGATTTACATTGATAAAATAGTTCATCTTTTTCTTTCCATGCGAGATGATTTACAAGTTCTAAGTTTTTTGGTAGAGTTTCAGTATCATAGTTTTTAGGTGAAATACATTTCAAAGTGTCGTTTGATTTTTTTGCAATTTCAATAACTTCAAGAAAAAGTTGTTCAGCATAAGGTTCGGGTCCGCTGATAACCGCAAGAATGAAATCTTTTTTCGGTAAATCTCTTTTTTCAAAACGCGATTGAATTCCTAAATAATGAATGTGCAATTTAGATGTATACATACTTAGTTTTCCTGCAAATGAATGATTTTCATCATCTAATACCCAAATTGATGTGAATTTTTGAAGTTGTTTTTTATGCCAATGATTTGTAATGTTTTGAATTCCTTTTATAGGTAAGTTAATTTGATGCGTGATAAAAATGGAAGGAACTGTTTTATTTCTAAATCCATAGCGATGATCTGAAATCGTTAGGGTGATTTTTTGTTCTGTTATAATTTTTTGAACAAATGTTTTATCATCTTTTATGCCAAGCAGTAAGTTTCTTGTATTGCGAAGTATTTCCATATTCCAATTCCCATCCCCTTTAAATAAAAAGGAACGACCTGGAAAAGCAATAGTCTCGATAGAAGGAATATATTCTTTTAAAATGTCTATCTGAAAAATTGTGCCTGCAAATAGAATTTGGTTTTCTTGTTTAAGTAATTTATTTAAGATTGGAATTGAACGCATCAAATGTCCCATACCCCAATCATTGCAAGCAAATAGAATTTTTTGGTTATTGATATCTTTCAAATTCATTGTATAAAGGTAGTTTTTTGAATTTAGTTCCTCCAATATTTTCTTACATTTGCACTCTAAAAATTATTAGTTATGGCTGACTTTTTTTATCAAAATCCGTATCCAATTTTAGCGGATAAAACTGAATATAGAAAAATCACTTCTGAATACGTTAAAGTTGTAAATTACGGAAACAGAGAAGTGTTAGAAATTGATCCGAAAGGGTTGGAAGTTTTAGCTCAAGAAGCTTTAAGCGATGTTTCTTTTTACCTACGTACATCACACTTGGAAAAATTAAGAGCAATTCTTGATGATCCAGAAGCGACTGATAACGATCGATTTGTAGCGTATAACTTACTTCAGAATGCTACAGTTGCAGCTGAAGGACAATTACCTTCTTGTCAGGATACCGGTACCGCAATTGTAATGGCGAAAAAAGGGGAGGATGTCTATACGGGAGTTATTGACGAAGAATTTCTATCGAAAGGAATTTACAATACCTATCAAGAAAAGAATTTACGTTTTTCTCAAGTTGTTCCAATCACGATGTTTGATGAAAAAAACTCAGGAACAAACTTACCAGCACAAATTGATATTTACGCTAAAAAAGGAATGTCTTATGAATTTTTGTTTTTAGCCAAAGGTGGAGGTTCTGCTAATAAGACCTTTTTATACCAACGCACTAAATCCTTACTAAACGACGCTTCATTAGAGCAATTTGTAAGAGAGCGTATTAAAGATTTGGGTACAGCTGCTTGTCCACCATATCACTTAGCATTAGTAATAGGCGGAACATCTGCTGAAGCGAATTTAGCTGCGGTGAAAAAAGCATCAGCTGGTTATTTTGACGAGTTGCCAACAGAAGGAAACATGGGCGGTCAAGCGTTCCGTGATTTAGAATGGGAAAAACGTGTGCAACGAATTTGCCAAGAAAGTCAAATAGGGGCACAGTTTGGTGGTAAATATTTTACACATGATGTTCGTGTAATTCGTTTGCCAAGACACGCTGCTTCTTGTCCTGTTGGATTAGGTGTTTCTTGTTCTGCAGATAGAAATATCAAAGCTAAAATTACTAAAGATGGACTTTTTGTTGAGCAATTAGAACAAAATCCGAGAAGATTATTACCTGAAACAGCGCCACATTTGGAGGCTCCAGTTGAAATCAATTTAGATAGACCAATGAATGAAGTATTGGCTGAGTTAACAAAATATCCAATCAAAACACGTTTGAAATTAAACGGAACGCTTATTGTTGCAAGGGATATGGCTCATGCAAAAATCAAAGAATTGATTGATGCGGGTAAACCAATACCAGAATACTTTAAAAATCATCCGATTTATTATGCAGGTCCAGCGAAAACACCAGAGGGAATGCCTTCAGGAAGTTTCGGGCCTACAACAGCAGGAAGAATGGATGCATACGTTGATCAATTTCAATCGTTAGGTGGAAGTATGATTATGTTGGCAAAAGGAAATCGTTCTAAAGACGTAACCAATGCTTGTAATAAATATGGAGGATTCTACTTGGGGTCAATTGGTGGTCCAGCGGCTATTTTAGCAAAAGAAAATATTACATCTGTAGAAGTGGTCGATTTCGAAGAAATGGGAATGGAGGCAGTTCGAAAAATTACAATTAAAAATTTCCCTGCTTTCATCATTACTGATGATAAGGGGAACGATTTCTTTGAGAATTTGTAAATATAAAAAACGAAGTCATCTTTTTCATTATGAAAGAGATGACTTTTTTATTTGTTTAGAATAATGGCAAAAAACAAACTACGTCGATTTAGTGAAATGAAGGAATGGTCTAATGTGTTTGAACCAACATTGGATGAAAAATACAAAGAACCATTTCCTTTAAAAGGAAAATGGAACCAAGATTTCTTTAAAAACGACAATCCTATAGTGTTGGAATTAGGTTGTGGTAAAGGGGAGTATAGTATAGGAATGGCGGATCATTTTCCAAACAAAAATTTTGTCGGAGTAGATATTAAAGGCGCGCGTATTTGGGTAGGAGCGAAAGATGCGGTTGAAAGAGGGGTTGATAATGTCGCTTTTTTAAGAACGAAAATTGATTTTATTACCGATTACTTTGGAGAGAATGAGGTAGATGAGATTTGGTTGACTTTTTCAGACCCACAGCCAAACAAACCGCGTAAACGTCTCACATCAAGTTTGTTTATCGAACGTTATCGTAAAATTTTAAAGCATGAAGGAATTATCCATTTAAAAACGGACTCCGATATTCTATTTGAATCTACGGAAGAAGAAATCAAAGAACACGGATATAATTGTCTTGAATTAACTTGGGATTTATATGCTTCTTTAGAAAATAAAACGGAACTTGAAAAAGAAATTTTCTCGATAAAAACGCATTACGAGCAACTATTTACAGCGAAAGGAAGCGTGATCAAATACTGCAAATTCACGATTTAATATTGGTTAATGAATTATAATTTATGAGTTAATTCATAATCCATAATCCATAACTTATAATTATTTTAGTATTCAAACTTATATCCTATTCCTTTAACGGTTTTGATATGATTATCTCCTAATTTTTCACGTAACTTACGAACGTGAACATCAATCGTTCTATCTCCAACCACGATATCTGTTCCCCAAACTTTTTCTAAAATTACATCACGTTCAAAAACGATGTCTGGACGTGAGGCTAAAAGAGCCAATAATTCAAATTCTTTTTTAGGAAGGTGAAACGTTTCTCCATTTTTTTCGACAATATATCGCTCACGATTGATTATGAAGGCATTTTTAGATTCAGCTTGTTCTTGTTTGTTAAATTCGTTTCGTCTTGTGATAGCATTTATTCTGCTAATTAAAACACGAGGCTTTACAGGTTTTGTTATATAATCATCTGCACCTGCATCTAGACCAGCAATTTGAGAATAATCCTCTCCACGTGCAGTCAAGAAGCAAATACGTGTATGAATTAATTCAGGAAGTTTTCGCAGGGTTTCGCATACTTCGATTCCATCTGTTTCAGGCATCATCACATCTAAGATAATGACATCTGGTAAATATTTTTTTGCGATTTCAATGCCTTTGGCACCGTTGTTACATACCTCAACATCAAAACCTTCCTTTACTAGATTGTATTGTAATATATCTAAAATATCTTGTTCATCATCTATGATTAAAATTCTGCTCATACAGTTTTTTTCTTAAAGGAATGTAAAGTTACGAATATCTTATGAAAGTGCCGCTTATGTTATGTGTAGTTTTCGGTAATATTAATAATTTCGTAATATTGATGAGTGAGATAATAAAAGATTATGAAATGAATATAGGTTATACAATATTCATTTCTTTTTTACTTTAATTTTGTATAACGATGAAACACTACATTCTACATCTCGAAACCTCAACGCAGGTATGTTCGGTTGCCCTTTCTTTGAATGGCGAATTAATTGCTTTAAAAGACATTACTGATAAGGGATTCGTTCATGGTGAAATGATAACTCTACTTATAGAAGAGGTATTAAAACAAGTTGACGTTTCAATAACTGAATTATCAGCAGTTTCAGTAGCTTCTGGACCAGGATCTTACACAGGGTTGAGAATCGGTGTTTCTACAGCGAAAGGATTATGTTATGCTTTAAATATTCCATTGATTGCCATTGATTCATTAAAATGTCTGGAACAAGTAGCAAGAATGAACTATTATAAAGAGACAATTGTTTCTATGATAGATGCAAGAAGAATGGAAGTTTTTTCAGCTATATATAATTCCGAAGGTGAAGTAGTTAAAACTATATCGGCTGACATTTTAGATGAGCAATCATATGAAGCTTTTTTACCTTTTACAGTTGTTGGTGATGCTGTTGGAAAAGTAAAAAGTATTTGGGAAAATAGAGCTATCCGATTTGATGAATCTTGTATTGCGTCTGCGAAAGGCCAGGTTAGAATAGGGTATGAAAAATTTCAGAAACAAGAATTTGAGGATGTTGCTTATTTTGAACCGTTTTATTTAAAAGATTTTGTGACAGGAGTTTCAACTAAAAACGCACTGAATAATGGATAATCTAGCAAATCAAATTTTGACGTCTAAAAGACCTTTTGTTATTGCAGGTCCTTGTAGTGTTGAAACCGAAGAACAAACACATACAATAGTTCAGCAACTTGCATATGAAGGTAAGGTTCAGTTGATTCGTGCTGGAATTTGGAAACCTAGAACCAGACCAGATTCTTTTGAAGGAATTGGAGAAAAAGGATTACCTTGGTTAAAAGAGGCATGTAATCAGGCAAATCTTCCTTTTGCAGTTGAAGTCGCCAATACAAAACATGCTGAAATAGCATTAAAAGAAGGTGCGAATGTTTTATGGATTGGTGCAAGAACAACAGTAAATCCATTTGCAGTACAAGAAATAGCAGATTGTTTGAAAGGAATTAATATTCCTGTGATGATAAAAAATCCAGTCAATCCTGATTTGAATTTGTGGATTGGTGCTTTTGAAAGATTGCAACATGCTGGAATTACAGATTTAGTTGCTATTCATCGTGGTTTTTCAGTTTATAAACACGAAGTGTATCGCAATGTACCTAATTGGGAGATTCCGATTGCTTTAAAACAAGAATTACCAAATGTACCTCTGATTTGTGATCCGAGTCACATTGCTGGAAGAACCGATTTATTATTAGAAGTTTCTCAAAAAGCAATGGACTTAAATTATGCTGGTTTGATGATTGAAACCCATCCAAATCCCGAGCAGGCTTGGTCGGATGCAAAACAGCAAATAACAGCAAAAGGCTTAAGTGAATTATTAGATTCATTAATTTTAAGAACGAGACAGTCAGATACTTTTACGACTAAAGAGTTAGAATCTTACAGACAAAAAGTAGCTGAATTGGATACTGCCATGTTTGAGTTGATGTCAGAACGAATGAAAATAAGTGAAGCAATAGGTCAGTTCAAAAAAGCAAATAACATTACAATTCTGCAAGAAGAGCATTGGAAAAAATTGTTGGATTCTCGTTTGAAATTAGCCGAGGACTTACAGTTGAGTTCAGAATTTGTTAGGTCTATTTTAGACGCAATCCATTTGGAATCAATCACTAGACAAATCAACGTGATGAATCATTCGTAAAAATGAATGTAACTATTTATCCCAAAAAATACTCAGGTATTATTGTTGTCCCTGCTTCTAAAAGTGATACCCAACGTACCGTATTAGCTGCTGCAGTATCCAACGGAAAATCAATACTAAAGAATGTTGGTGAAAGTTCCGATGATAAAGCTATTTTATCAAGTATCCAAGAATTAGGAGCTAAAGTTAAACTTTTTAGCGAAAATCAAATTGAAGTTACTGGTATAGAAAACTTTCCTTCTGACATCATTTTACATTGTGGCGAAAGCGGGTTAGGTTCTCGTTTATTAATTTCTATGTGTGCTTGTCATAGTGGCAATTTTACATTACTTGGTGAGGGTTCCTTATTGAAAAGAGGTATGTCATTTTATGTCGATTTTTTTGAGAAAAATAAAATAGAAGCTTCATTTACAAATGAAATTTATTTACCTATAATTTTAAACGGAGGATTAAAACCTGGGACGTTCGTTGTTGATGGAAGTCAGAGTTCGCAATATATTTCGGGTTTGTTGATGGGATTACCTTTATTAAAAAGTAATAGTAAGCTCGTAGCTCAAAATTTGAAAAGTACGCCATATGTAGAAATGACTATCCAAACGTTAAAAAAATTTGGCGTTCAAATAGATAGGTATGAAAACGATACATTTCTAATTGAAGGAAACCAATCTTATAAAGCAACTGAATATACCATTGAGTCCGATTGGAGTAGTGCCAGTTTTTGGTTAGTTGCAAGTGCATTAGGGCAAGATATACGAGTTTCTGGACTTCAATTAGATAGTTTACAGGCTGATAGAATTATCCTTGAGATTTTTAAAACAGCTGGTTGCCAAGTTAATCTAGAAGAGGGATTAATAAGTATCGATGGTTCAAATCGTAAGGCGTTTGAAGCAGATTTAACCGATTGTCCAGATTTGTTTCCAGTTTTAACAATTTTCGCACTTTTCTGTAAAGGAACAACCTTCTTACAAGGCGTTGAAAGATTAGTGAATAAAGAAAGCAATCGAGGAAAAGTATTGAATGAGGAATTATCCAAATTAGGAGTAGAAATTCAGCTTATAGAAAATACAATGGTCATCGAAGGTGTAGAAACGATTTCGGGAGGAACGATTTCTTCTCACAACGACCATCGCATTGCTATGGCTTTCGCTATTTTAGGAATGTTTTCCAAAAGTCCAATCACGATCGAAAATGCGGAAGCTGTTTCAAAAAGTTACCCGAATTTTTGGGAAGAGTTTGAGTTGATTAGATAGTGTTTTTATAAATCACCTTCCCAACTCTATCAATATGTTCTTTTAATTCAATAGATTGATTTTTTTCATAATGAACCAAATCAAATTTATAAGGTAAATTTGATAGTTCGTTTAACTCATCATCAAGTTGATTGATTTCTTCAAATGTTACATATTCTCCTTTGATTGAGAGATCTACATCACTACCTTTTTTGAAATTTCCTTTGGCTCTACTACCAAAAATATGTACTTCTTGGATTGAAGGAAATTTTTGGAACAACTGAATAAGAAAGTTGAGGTCTGAAGGCAAAAGACCAAAAGAGTTTGAATTCATTTACAGTATTGAAAAGTGTGCTTAAGTTGATTAAAAAGTGGATGATACTTTGAATGTATTAGTGCATCTAACTTAAGTGCTTTTTCTTCATCATATATTTGCACTGAAAGATTACGATCCACTAACAAATCCATCCAAGCATGGCCATCTTCAATTAAATCAATTTCAAATGCTTTTTTTATGGCATTTCTAGGAGTATTGATTTCAATAAAACCTTGTTCCTCTAAATAGTCTTTGAGTAATTTCCAAGAAAGTTCACTACACATTTCAAAAAATTGAACAATACCTGCTCTTTGTACAACATCAGGCTGTTCAATTTTAAGGGCATTTTCAAGTAAGTCTAATGCCTTTATATAATTACTATATCGTTGTTTCCAACGTATATCTTCTTGATGCATAAATATCAATTAATCTGCAATTTGTAATCTTTCAATCTGTAATCTGCAATCTTTCAATTTTAGTACGCTTCCAACGAATTATCCACTTCTTCAATCCAAGCTAAAATTCCCCCTTCTAAATTGTATAAATTTTCTAATTGGTGATTTTGCTCTAAAAATTCAATTACATTACCACTTCTTTTTCCAGAACGACAATGAACAACAACAGGTTTGTCAGCAACAAGTTCATCTACCCTTGAAGGTATTTCATTCATCGGAATAGAAATTCCATCAATATTACAAATCTCTACTTCGTATGGTTCTCTAACGTCAATTAATTGAAATTCTTTGTTTTCATCTCTCCAAGCTTTTAATTCTTGTACGGTTATGCTTTTCATATTTTTAGTGTTTAGTAGAAAGTTAAAGGTATAAAGTTAAGTTGTTTTTTGAAATATTTTAAACATATCGTTTTGCAAATTCCCAAAGAATTACCCCTGCACATACTGAAACATTCAAACTATGTTTGGTGCCAAATTGTGGAATTTCAATGATATAGTCACTTGCGTCAATCACCTCTTGATCTACACCATCTACTTCATTTCCAAATACAAGAGCAATTTTATCATACTCAAGAGTGTGAATGTCTTGTAAGAATGTCGTTTTTTCAGCTTGTTCTATACTAGCAACTTTGATTCCTTGAGATTTTAATTCGTGTACTAATTCTGTGATTGAATCTTTGTGTTCCCATATCACGGTTTCTGTTGCTCCTAATGCTGTTTTTTGAATTTCACGATGAGGTGGGTTAGCTGTTATGCCACACAAATAGATTTTCTCCACATTAAATGCATCTGAAGTTCTAAAAAAAGAGCCAATATTATTTAGACTTCGTATGTCGTTCAAGATAACAATTACTGGAAATTTTGTTTGTTCTTTAAATGCTTCTTCTGAAACACGGTTTAATTCCCACAGTTTTAATTTTCGATTCATTTGACAGTAAAATTCGATTGCAAAGGTAGGTATATTTTCAACAAAAGTTTTCTGTTTTGTTGATAAGAAATAGTTCTAAAATTGTGTCTCCTAAACCTTTGCTTGTAATTTTACACCTCATTAAAAGAAACGGTTTTGGCAAAAGGAAAAGGTGAAAATGGGTCGAGTGAAACCCCTCTAATGCAACAATATAACCAAATAAAAGTACGTCATCCACAGGCGTTGTTGTTGTTTAGAGTAGGGGATTTTTATGAAACTTTTGGGGAGGATGCAATTAAAACAGCTCGTATTTTGGGAATTACCCTTACGAAACGAAAAAACGGTGCTGCTGCAACGATTGAATTAGCTGGTTTTCCTCATCATTCGATTGATACCTATTTGCCGAAATTAGTGCGTGCTGGACAACGTGTTGCAATTTGTGATCAGTTAGAAGATCCTAAAATGACAAAGTCCATTGTTAAGAGAGGAGTGACTGAATTGGTTACGCCTGGAGTTTCTTTTAATGACCAAGTACTCGATCAAAAGAAGAATAATTTCTTGTGTGCCATTCATTTAGACAAAAACGTACATGGGGTTTCTTTTTTAGATGTTTCAACGGGGGAGTATTTAATTGCTCAAGGTTCGTTGGAATATATTGACAAGTTAATACAAGGATTTGAACCAAGCGAAATCATTTACCAAAAGAAATGTACCACATTATTTAAAGAAACGTTTGGCGAAAAATATTATACATACAAGTTAGAGGATTGGGTTTTTTCAACAGATTTTGCGGATGAATCATTAAATAAACATTTCGGGACAAAAAATTTAAAAGGTTTTGGTGTTGATGAGCTAAGAGTTGGTATTATAGCAGCTGGTGCTATTCTTCATTACCTTTCAGAAACGCAACACGAAAAATTAGGACACATCACGCATCTCTCTCGTATTGAAGAAGAAAAGTATGTATGGTTAGATCGTTTTACCGTGCGTAATTTGGAGTTGATTCATTCACCTAATGAAAATGCAACTACGTTATTACATGTGTTAGATCATACGCTTACACCAATGGGAGGACGTATGTTAAAACGTTGGATGGTGTTGCCTTTGAAAGAGTTAAAGCCGATTCAAGCGCGTTTGGAATCTGTTTCTTTTTTCACTCAAAATGAGGAGGTAAGTTATAAAATTTCAGAACGATTAAAAGATATTGGCGATTTAGAACGTCTGATTTCCAAAGTGGCTGTAGGTAGAGTGCATCCAAAAGAAGTCAAACAATTAGAAAATACCTTACGCCAAATTGCCCCAATCAAAGCGGAATTATTAGAAACAAACATCGCATCATTAAAAAAGATTGGTGACCAATTGAATGTTTGTCAAACGTTGGTCGATTTGATTTCTTCAAACTTAATGGAGGAACCTGCGGTCCAAATCGGAAAAGGATTAGTGATTGCAACTGGAGTCGATTCAGAATTAGATGATTTGAGAGAAATAGCTTTCAATGGAAAAGCGTATTTAGAACAATTACAACAGCGTGAATCAGAACGAACAGGCATTCCAAGTTTGAAAGTTTCGTTTAATAACGTTTTTGGATATTACTTAGAAGTTACAAATACACATAAAGATAAGGTTCCAGAAGAATGGATTCGTAAACAGACTTTAGTGAATGCCGAACGATACATTACGCAAGAATTAAAAGAATACGAGCATAAAATTTTAGGAGCAGAAGAACGTATGCATGCGATTGAGTCACGTTTGTTTCAAGAGTTAGTGCTTACAATGGCTGATTACATACAGCCGATTCAATATAATGCAGTGTTGATTGCTCAATTAGATTGTTTACTTTCTTTTGCAACGGTTTCACTAGAAAATGGATATGTGCAACCACAAATGGATGAAAGTTATGTGATTGACATCGAAGAAGGTCGCCATCCAGTGATTGAAAAGCAACTGAAGATAGGAGAGCAATATGTGACTAACGATGTTTTTTTAGACAAGGACTCTCAACAAGTCATGATGATTACCGGTCCAAATATGTCGGGTAAGAGTGCATTGTTGAGACAAACAGCCTTGATTTCGTTGATGGCACAAATGGGATGTTTTGTTCCTGCGAAACGCGCGCGATTAGGGTTGGTAGATAAAGTTTTTACACGTGTCGGTGCTTCGGATAATATTTCTTCAGGAGAGTCAACTTTCATGGTGGAAATGAATGAGACTTCAAGTATCTTGAATAACTTATCTGATCGTAGTTTGATTTTATTAGATGAAATTGGTAGAGGTACAAGTACTTACGATGGGATTTCTATTGCATGGGCAATTGCAGAATACATTCACGAACATCCGAAAGTAAAAGGGAAAACGCTATTTGCAACCCATTACCACGAGTTGAACGAAATGACCAATCAATTTCCGCGCATCAAAAATTTTAACGTTTCGGTGAAGGAATCTGGAAATAAAATTATCTTTTTGCGAAAATTAATTCCTGGGGGGAGTGAGCATTCTTTTGGTATTCATGTAGCAAAATTAGCAGGAATGCCAAAGCAAGTGGTTGATCGAGCAAGCAAAATTTTAGTGCAATTGGAAAAATCACATGCAGGTCAAGAAAAACCAAAAGTAAGTGCTGGACCTACAGTAGATGACATTCAATTAAGTTTTTTTCAGTTGAATGACCCTGTTTTAGAACAGATTAGAGAAGAGTTAGTAGCCATTGATATCAATACATTAACGCCTGTAGAAGCCTTGATGAAATTGAACGAGATAAAAAAATGGACAGGGGGATAAAAAAATAATACAGTGGTATTGCGAATTCAAAAAAAGTATTTATATTTGCACACGCTTTTAGGGAGAATAGTTAACGAATTATTCATTTAACCTTGATGTTTTACTGCGAGAATAGCTCAGTTGGTAGAGCACAACCTTGCCAAGGTTGGGGTCGCGAGTTCGAATCTCGTTTCTCGCTCAATAAATTTTTAAGTCGCTCGAGTGGTGGAATTGGTAGACACGCCGGACTTAAAATCCTGTGGGCGCTTGCCCGTGCGGGTTCAAGTCCCGCCTCGAGTACGTGTGACCCTCATAATCTTTTGATTGTGAGGGTTTTTTTATTTGATTTAGTCAACTGGTTGTCTAGCATTAACATTTCGGTTTCATTTCTTTTTTAGCATTAAGTTTACTAAGAATTTAATATCAAACACTATACTATGGATTGGGAAATACAAAATAACAGATTGACTAAGTCTTTTACATTTGAAAATCAAACGCAATTAGCTGAATTTTTTTTTAAAGTTGCAAAGTATGCAGATAAAATGGGGCATCATCCTGATGTCACTGTTTTTCAATGTAGTAAAATGAAAATAGAATTATTTACGCATGATAAGCAAGAAATTACTGAATTGGATTACGAATTAGCTAAAGAAATTGATTTACTTTATTTTTAATAAATTAACACATTTTAGTTCACTATGCAACATAACCCTTCTTTAATAAAACCATTGTTTTTATTGAATCCTGACATTGTTTTCTTGAATTTTGGTTCTTTTGGGGCTTGTCCGCGACCAATTTTTGAAGATTATCAAGCTTGGCAACGTAAATTAGAATCAGAGCCTGTTCAATTTATAACGAATAGAGGATTAGAATACTTAAAAGTTTCAAGAGAATCATTAGCCAAATATGTTAATTGTTTACCAGATGAAATCGTATTTGTTGTGAATCCCACCTATGCTGTAAATACTGTCGCTAAAAGTTTGGATTTAACTGAGGGAGATGAAATTCTAACAACAAATTTAGAATATGGAGCTACAGATCGAACTTGGGATTTTGTTTGTGCTGAGACAGGAGCTAAATACATTCAACAACCAATTACTTTGCCATTGATTTCGAAAGAGAAATTTATCAACGAATTTTTTGATGGAGTAACTGAAAGAACAAAACTTATATTTATTAGTCAGATAACCAGTGCTACAGGGTTGATTTTACCGGTTGAGGAGGTTTGTAGAATTGCAAAAGAAAAAGGGATTTTAACGTTTGTAGATGGCGCTCATGTGCCAGGACATATTCCGCTAGATCTTCAAAAATTAGATGCTGATTTCTATACAGGTGCATGTCATAAATGGATGATGGCCCCCAAGGGAAGCTCTTTTTTAATGGCAAAGAAATCTGTTCAATCATTATTAAAACCTTTAGTCGTTAGTTGGGGATATAAAAGTATTTCTCCATCAGATTCTCTTTTTTTAGATCATCATCAAATGTCTGGAACTCGAGATTTTTCAGCTTTCTTAACGATTCCAAAAGCAATTCAGTTTATGGAAGAAAATAATTGGGAACACGTAGCAAATTGCTGTAATGAATTGGTTTTAGCGAATGCGCAAAGATTTTGTGATTTAGTAGGAACTCAACCTCTAGCGCCATTAACGAAAGCGTTTTTTGGTCAATTATTTAGTATTCCTATCAATACAACTAATCCTGAAAAATTAAAACATATATTGTATGATGTCTATAAAATAGAAATTCCTATTGCAGAACAAAACGGAAACTATTTTTTGAGATATTCTATTCAAGGATTTAATTCACAAGAAGATTTAGATTGTTTATATTTTGCTTTACAAGAAATAATAAGGAATACTGATTTGATACGGGTATTTATTTAACTAGAACTTTTCACTAAAATTATCATTGATTATTATTCTTGTAATTTCAAAACAAAAAAAGCTGCCCAAATAGACAGCTTTTAAATTCAAAAATTTTCATTAATCAATAGTAATCTTTCAACTCTAATGTTTGTCCTTCTAATCCTTCGTAGATTTTTACGATTACTCTTTTTCTTTCAGAATCATATACTACATCTCCAACTTCACCTGAAAATCCATTTGTAGAATTTGGGCTCACTGTAGAACAACAAGATCCAGAACCAACTTGATAGCCAATTCCAATCTTTACAGCAATGTTTTTAGAGCCTGTCCCTCTTAACTTGAAATTTACTCTTGTTTTTTTGCTAGTTACAACTGGCTTAAGTTCGTCATCATTATTTTTAACTACGAATGATGTTAAAGAAAGTCCTACTAGAACAACTGTAGAAACAAATAAATAAAATTTTGTCATATTATTTTTTTATTTAAAGTTAAAAAAAATCCTAATAATTACTTATCAAAAGAGTTCATTTTTTTAAGGTTATAACCTGATTTTTTTAAATCTTTTTAATGGTATAACCTAAAATCAAAAAAAATAATCTCGACTGAAAGCGGTCTTGTTTTTTCATTTAATCTTCTCAAGTTTATGTTCAATGAATGTGTATTTCATTTGTTCGAAATAAACTTTTGACTTCCTCTTTTGACGAAGAATTAAGGTATTTGATTAAATCAAAAAAAGTATGTTTTTTAGGCTTAAATAATTGATTAATAAAATTTTATGTTTATTAAATTGAAATTAATTTAAATAAAAATAGATGAATAACTTACAATCAATTTATAATGACTATTTATTTAAAGTAAATTAATAAGTAGTGGGGTGTAACGGAAAAGAACCTTTCCACAACAAAAGTAGAACAAAAAAAGCCCCTGCTTAACAGCAAGGGCGAAAGTTATAAAAGGGTAAATGTTAGTTTCTTAAAGCTTATTTTTTTGGTTCGAGTATCTCTTTACAACGAGCGATTAATTCATTCAAATGAATGCGGGTTTTTACATCGGTGGAAGTTGGTAGTGCTTGCGTAAGTTCTTTTTGAATAGTCAAGAGTTGTTGTCTTACGATGCCTGGTACATCCGACTGAAATAAATTAACTGTTTTGTAGTCGATCGTGTAATTTGCCCCTGGAGGATTGTTTCCTACATATACATTATTATTAGGTTGTATTAATTCTCCTAGGTGATGTATATAATTTCTCTGTAAGTTTCTTCGGTAGATATCTAATGCTTTTCCTTGTTTGGCATCCGATAAAATCACATTCGATAAATAACCAAACAAATCATATAAACTCAAATTGTCTTTTGATAAGGTACTTGATTCTTGAATACGAATTAATTTATCGCCTGCTAGAATATTTGTCAAAGCGCTATTTTGTATGTTTTTGATGCGTTCCACTCCCGATTCAGGTTTGATTTTCGCTAGAATATTTTGGTCTAATAACCAGGTAGGGGTTTTGAAAACCTGTGCGTCTAAAAAATTTAAGGCGTTTAGTTGTATTTGTTTTGGTACCGCTGTATACACATTTCCTTCCATGTCGTATGTTTTTGCAGTTCCATAAATTCCTCCGATGTGTTTGCTTACATGTCCTATATAATAGGCGTATTGTTGTGCAACTTGGTTATACATTTCGGCTAACTCTTCATAATTCTCTCCATCTTCTTTGGTCCATTCAATTAAGTTTGGCACGATGCGTTTCAAGTTTTTGATTCCATATTCGGATGCTTTCATGGCGTTGTCGCTCAAATCTTCTCGTTGGTATCGTGGGTCATGCGGACTGTTTTCTGTACCGAAATTTAAACGTGCGTCTTTTAGTTTTTCTTTTATAAGGATGTTCAATTTATGTTTATCTTCTTCTTCGTTTTTCGTATCGTTAAAATATTTGTATCCCCATTCAATCGCCCATTTGTCATAGTCGTTTACTCTAGGAAATAAATCTTTCACATTATCTTCGGGTTGTGCTACGTAATTGAATCGTGCATAATCCATAATCGAAGAGGTGTGTCCGTGTTCCTTACACCACAAACTGTCTCTTAATTTTTCCACAGGAGTAGCGGCACTTGCTCCCATGTTGTGTCTTAAACCTAAAGTATGTCCTACTTCATGTGCAGCAACAAATTGAATTAATTTCCCCATCAATTCATCGTCAAAAATACGTTTGCGTGCACGCGGGTCGTTGGGGCCTGCCTGAATGAAATACCAATTATGTAATAAACTCATAATATTATGGTGCCATCCAATGTGGCTTTCTAAAATTTCTCCAGAACGTGGGTCGTTTACATTCGGTCCGTATGCATTTTCTACATTCGATGCAAAATAGCGAATGACTGAAAAACGTGCATCTTCCAAACTCATTGTAGAATCTTTTTCTGGCCAATATTCTCCACGAATGGCATTTTTCCAACCTGCTTGTTCGAATGCTTTCGCCCAATCATCCACTCCTGCCTTCATGTATTTTCTCCATTTTTCAGGCGTAGCAGGATCTATGTAATAAACGATTGGTTTTTTCGGTTCGATGAGTTCTCCTTTTGCTTGTCTGATTGCATCTTCGTTATTCTTCGGCTCCAATCTCCAGCGAGTCACGTAAGCTTTTTTATGTACTTGTTGTGCATCCTCCTCGAAAGAACTTATCGAATTTATAAAATAACCCACACGTTCATCATGCAAACGTTTTCTCATCGGTGTTTTAGGAAGTAACAAAAAAGAAGTGTTTAATTCGAAAGTCACGAAACCAGCTTCTCTACCAGCTGGAATGTTTGACCCTTTTCCAAATCCACTAGAAGTAGGTGCGTCGTACGTTTTTGTCGTTTTTAATTCGGTGTTTATAGGATAAGAACGTATCGACTGTATGTATGATTTGTCACGTTGGAAAGAACCGATTTTGTATTGTTCTTTTCCGTCAGCATCAATTCCAAAAGTAGGGTTGTCGCCATTAAAGTAGTCTGTAACGTCAATCAAGATACACGTGTCTTTTTTGATCGCTTGAATATCGAACACTCCGATGATAGGGTCTGCGTTGCTATTTTTAACAGCGATAGAAATTGGTTTGGTACTATCGGAAGAGTTGGCAACATAAGTGATGCTTTTTAGAAACACATTATTATTCGGACCTTTTTCCCATTTGATTACTTGTCGATTGACTTCCTCTCCACCAAATTTACCACAGCCAGCCACGGTTTTTCCGTAACGAGTCACTGCAATAATTTCACGGTTATAAATAGAGTCAGCGATTTCAAAGTACCACTTTGTGCCAACTTGGTGAACAGTAAACAAACCTTTGCTTGTTTTTGCTTCTTTGGTGATTACTTCGCGGAAAGGTTTTATTTTTTTAGCCTCTTCTTTTGGTATTTTGTTTTCCTTTTTATCCTTTTCCTTTGTTTGTGAAAAAGTCAAGCCAGTTGCCAGTACTAAAAAAAGAGCGAGTAAAATCGATGGTAAATATTTCATACGGTTTTAATTTTTTAAGACGTCTAAGTTACGCATTTTTGAAATGATTCTGATTTCAGTTTATAAAAACGCAATTTTTTCATCTGTACCTGATAAATTTGTGATTTTTGTCAAAACTTTCGGTTGTACCTGATTAATTTGTAATTTTAATTGTTTATAATTTAATCAAAAATATTGATTAATAAATAATCTTTTGGTTTATTTTTGTCATAATTCAACAGTGTATAATTATGGCTAATCCAAATCAATTTTTGAAGAATAAATCCATTTCTATTTTTCGACCTGAAGTAGGAGGTGAGTTGTTTTTGCCCGTACTTTCTGCGGGTATTAGTGCAGGGTTTCCTTCGCCTGCAATGGATTTTATGGATGTGTCGATCGACTTAAATCAGTTGATGATTAAACATCCTTCTGCTACTTTTTTTGGTCGCGTACAAGGCACATCGATGCTGGATGCTGGAATTTCGGATGGCGATTTGTTGGTAATCGATAGGAGTTTGTCTCCGGCAAACAATAAAATTGCTGTTTGTTTTATCGATGGTGAATTTACCATCAAACGGATTCAAAAAGAAGTAGATTGTTGCTGGTTGATGCCTGCGAATGAAAAATATAAACCCATTAAAGTGACTAAGGATAACGATTTTTTAGTTTGGGGAATTGTCACTCATGTGATTAAAAAAGTATGAGTATGTATGCCTTGGTCGATTGTAACAATTTTTACGCTTCCTGTGAACGTGTTTTTAGACCAGAGTTGAACGGTAAACCCATCGTCGTGTTATCGAATAATGACGGAGCAGTGATTGCTCGAAGTAACGAAGCGAAAGAGGTAGGAATTCCGATGGGCGCTGTTGCTTTTCAGTATGAACAAATGTTTAGAGAGCACCAAGTTGAGGTGTTTTCTGCCAATTTTGCCTTGTATGGAGATATGAGTCATCGTGTGATGTCTATTTTACAACAGTTTGCACCAGAAATGGAAATTTACAGTATAGACGAGGCATTCTTACTCTTTGAAGGATGTGAAAAATTTGATTTAAAAGCGTTGGGTGAAAAAATGGTTTCACAGGTGCGTCAATGGACAGGTATCCCCATCAGCATTGGATTTGCACCTACAAAAGCCTTAGCAAAAGTCGCTAATCGAATTGCGAAAAAATATCCTGTTCAAACAAGCAGTTGTCACATTATTCAAAGTGAAGAGAGTAGGCTGAAAGCCTTGAAGTGGTTAAAGGTGGAAGATATTTGGGGAGTAGGGAGGCAGCACGCAAAAAGGCTTTGGCATGTAGGGGTGAAAACCGCTTTTGATTTTACGCAGTTATCAGACGCATGGGTGCGCAGGAATATGTCCGTCATCGGATTGCGTTTAAAACATGATTTGCAAGGAATACCAACGATCCAAATGGAAGAAATCAATCCTAAAAAGTCAATTACTACCTCGCGTTCGTTTGAACGAAATTTGGTTGAATTTGAGGAAGTAAAAGAGCGTGTAGTTACGTTTATGGTCATGTGTGCAGAGAAATTGCGTAAACAAAAATGTTGTTGCACTTCCTTTTATTTGTTTTTAAGAACCAATTCACACAGACAAGATTTGGAGCAGTACAGAGGAGCAACTGTGGTAAAATTGCCATTTCCAACCAATTCTACTTTAGAGTTGGTTCATTTTGTAACGGCAGCATTGACTTCCATTTTTCGAAAAGGCTTTCGGTATAAAAAGGCAGGGGTAATTATTATGGATTTCATTCCTGAAGATAAAGTTCAGTTAACATTGTTCGAAAATACCAATCCAAAGCATCACGGGTTGATGCAGGTACTCGATGGATTAAATGTGAAGTTTGGTCAGCAAAAAATCAAAGTAGCATCTCAAGATCAGCGGCGAGTTTGGAAGATGAAACAAGAGAAAAGGTCACCTTCGTATACAACTTGTTTACATGACATTATGAAAATAGTTGTTTAAATTTTATAAATAGAGGCAACCGTATGAATTTTTTAGTGTTTTAAGGTAAAATTTATCGAGAATTTAATTCCTATAAAATAAGTAGAGTAATAACTATTTTTTAATTGGATTTTAACATTTTTTGAATAAATTTGTATTGTTAACTAAAAATTAATTAATCTATGAGAGTATTATTACTTATGATGACTGTCTTGATCTCTGTTTTCGCAAGATCTCAAGCAGTTTTCGAAATTGAAACTCCTTCGTCAATCAAGGGGTTTTACAAGTTTGGATTAGG
The DNA here is from genome assembly GCA_046304235.1 of Crocinitomicaceae bacterium. Taxonomy (GTDB): domain Bacteria; phylum Bacteroidota; class Bacteroidia; order Flavobacteriales_D; family Crocinitomicaceae; genus CANHVK01. The sequence goes on from JBKCEW010000180.1 coordinate 29,633, forward strand.
TGATTCCACCGTTGATTACAGATGGGGAAATGGAAACACTGCCGAAAAATCTGTTTCTGCATCTTTGGCACTTGGTAAAGATTCACTTGCGAGAGAAGCGTTAGAGTTGAATGTGAAAGGTAAAATCGCAGTACTATATCGTGGTGGTGCATCTTTTACTGATATCGCTTTAAGAGCGCAAGCAGCCGGTGCTGTTGCAGCAATTATTGTAAACAACAGACCAATTACAGATGCCGATCAAGGTGGAGCAAGAACAATGGCTGTATCACCAGGATCTGAGAATGTTAAAATACCTGTCATTATGGTTACTCAAGAAGACGGTTCTTTGATAACAAACATGATTAGAAAAGGGGAGGATGTAAAAGGGTATATCGGTAAAAAGAGAAAGTTAGATTTTGACATCAAGTTAACTGAGGATTGGATTGCAACACCTTTGTACAGAACTCGTCCTGTGTATTTAGCTAAAAAAGGAATGATTAGTGATACATTAGGTTTGTCAGTAATTAATACTGGAAGTACTTATGGTAAAAATATTCTTGTTGTAGCTGATATTTCTTTTGGAGGTAAAAGTATTTTTGCGGATACTTTGTTAGAAGATTCTATAGCAGCTTCTGGAGATGTAAATGGAGGCGATACTATGTATTATAGATTTTCAAAGCCTTTTCAACCAAATTTTGATTTACCAACGGGGAGTTATAAGCTAAAGTATTCTTTACACCAACTTCAAATTGAGGGTCAAGATACATCAGTTGTTATACTAAATGATGACTTCAAAGCTGATAATGAAGTTGTATCATATTTCACAATTTCTGATTCAACACTAGCAATTGGAAATACAATTTCATATACATCTACTACTAATAATAATACGGTTTATACAAACAAAGGTAATTGGTCAGTAGCAAGTAATACTGGTTCAACTTTGAAAAACTTCAAGTCATGTATCGTATTTAAGAACCAAAATTCAGATAAAGTAAATATAAACTCAATGGATTTTTTAGGGTATGCACTTGAAACAAATGCAAATCTACAAAACTCAAAAGTTGGTATCGAAGTGTATAAGTGGAATACTACAGCATCTAATATTTTTGATCCAAATTATAAACTTACAGTTGAAGATTTAGTTTCTGAGGTTGAATCAGAATACATTTTTAAAAATGCATTTAAATCTGATTATGGAACTTATAATTTTAAGAATGATGGACTTACGTTAGAAGCAAATGGTATGTATTTATTCTGTGTGTCTACTACTACTCCAAGTATTGGTTTTGGTTTTAATACAAGAAATGAACCAAACATGTGGCCATCTATTGCTTTTAACAATCAATACTTAATGCCACTTTATTCCGATGGTACTTTCTATAGAACAGGGTTTGGTTCAGATATGATTCCTGCAATTACTTTGAATTTTTCTGAAAAAGCACTTTTAAGTTCTTCAAAAGATATAATTTCTTATTCAATTGTAAACCCTGCTGTACAGGCAAGTGTAGGTGTAGATAAAGTTACATTTACAGTTTCTAATAATACAGACATAACTAAACTTATCGCTAAGTTTAAATTGTCGCCAAAAGCAACCATGACAATTAATAATGTTGCACAAGTTTCAGAAACAACAGTGAATGATTATTCAAATGTGTTAAGTGCGATTATTACTGCTGAAGATGGTACTACTAAAACGTATGAGATTATTTTAACAGTAGCTCCAAAAAGTTCTGAGAAAATTATTGTTTCATGTAGACAAGGAACGGCTTTTGGTTTAATAGAAAATGATAAGGTTACTTTCAATCTACCTACAGGAACAGATGTAACTAAATTAGTATTCACATATACTGTTTCTCCATTAGCAAAAGCGTATATTTTTGATTCTTTAGGTGCTGACAAGGATTCAACATTCACAACAGACGTTACTAAAGTAGACGCGTCAGGAATTGTTAAAATTAAAGTAGTAGCTGAAGATGGTTCTTTTAAATACTATGATTTAATAGTTAAAGTAGTTAAAAGTTCTTCTAAATTAATTACTGCATTTAGTTTTACATCTCCGGCTGCAACAGGAACAATAAAAGATGGTGTTATTAGTTTAAATGTTCCTAAAGGAACGGATGTTACAGGCTTAATTGCTAAGTTTACAGCGTCTCCTAAATCAACAGTTTATGTTGACGATGTAGCGCAGGTTTCAGGTACTACACCGAATAATTTCTCAGGTACTGTAAAATACAAAGTTGTTGCAGAAGATGGAAGTTCAGTGATTTATGAAGTTGTTGTTACTGTATTAAAAGCACAAGGAAATTCAATTACAAAGTTCTCATTTGTTGATCCTGCAGTAACAGGTGTTATTACTGGAACAAACATTCTTGTTAAAGTACCTAAAGCAACAGATTTTACAACATTAGTAGCTTCATTTGAAGCTTCTGCTGACGCAGTTGTTAAAGTAGGTGCAAATGTTCAAATTAGTGATGTAACTTCAAATGATTTTACAAATCCTATTTCGTATGATGTAACTTCTGAAGCAGGTGTAACTAAAACGTACAAGGTGACAGTAGAAGAAACAGATTTAAGTAACCTTTGTAACATAGTTTCTTTCGGTTTTGAATCTCCTAAAGCTACTGGAGTTGTTTCAGGAAACAAAGTAACTGTTACTGTACCAAAAGGAACCGATTTAACTAAATTAGTTGCTTCATTTACTTTATCTGCAGGTGCAACTGCGAAAGTAGATACAGCTAAACAAATTTCTGGTGTTACTGCAAATGATTTCACAGGTGTGGTTAAATACGACATCACTGCTGCTGATAATTACACTAAAAAATCATTCGAAGTTACTGTTAAGGAAGATGCAAGTGCTAGTTTGAGTGAAATTGCAAATTCAAACATCAAATTGTATCCAAACCCTTCAACAGGTGAGTTTAAATTAGCTGTTTCAGTAGGTCAATTATCTGTTAGAATAATGGATGCAGCTGGAAGAGAAGTTTACAATTACAATGAGAAAAATAATTTAACTAATGAATTTAGTGTAAATCTTGTTGATATTGAAAACGGAACTTACTTAGCAAACATTGTAAATAACGGTGAAAGAGCTGTTATTAAATTACAAATTGCAAAATAATTTTAAATCAATTTGATTTATAAACTAGGGAGGCTTCGGTCTCCCTTTTTTTGTGTTATAAATAAATGATTTAGATATACTCCGTATATTTGTGATTAAAACAAAATATAGTATACATGAAAGCATATGTATTTCCTGGTCAAGGAGCACAATTTTCTGGTATGGGAAAGGATTTGTTTGATTCAAATCCAATCGCAAAAGAAATGTTTTTGAAAGCAGACGAGATTTTAGGTTTTGAAATTCATAAAACAATGTTCTATGGAACGGATGAAGAATTGAAACAAACTAAAATTACGCAACCAGCTATCTTTTTACATTCTACAATTTTAGCTGCTTGTTTAGGTGATTCATTTACACCTGATATGGTTGCTGGACATTCATTAGGTGAAATTTCAGCTTTAGTGGCTAATAAAACCTTAAGTTTCGAAGATGGGTTGACATTGGTATATAAAAGAGCTTTAGCAATGCAAAAAGCGTGTGAAGCTACTCCATCAACTATGGCAGCTATCATCGGGCTAGAAGATAAAGTAATCGAAGATATTTGTGCTGAAGTAGAAGGCGTAGTAGTAGCTGCAAATTACAATTGTCCAGGACAGTTAGTTATTTCAGGTGAGCTTACAGCTGTTGAAACAGCCTGTGCTAAGTTGAAAGATGTAGGCGCTAAAATGGCCGTGATTTTACAAGTGGGTGGTGCTTTTCACTCTCCTTTAATGGAATCTGCAAGGGAAGAATTGGCGCAAGCAATTGAAGTAACTGAATTTAAAACACCGATTTGTCCAGTTTATCAAAACGTCACAGCTTCTGCTGTTTCAGATCCTGAGCAAATCAAAAAGAATTTAATAGAGCAATTAACGGCGCCGGTAAGATGGACGCAAACAATGCAACAAATGATTGCTGATGGTTGTACGTCGGTGACAGAAGTTGGTCCAGGTAAAGTTTTACAGGGCTTATTTAAAAAAGTAGATCGCTCATTCCCAACATCTTCTGCTGTTATTGAATCAACAGAAGCATAATTGTTTAATAAAATATTTAAAACTAAAAAAGGGACTTTTAAAGTCCCTTTTTTAGTTTTATGAAGTTATAATTTATTATTTTCTGTAAAGAGTTGACTTAACTGCATTGATTACTCTTTGTGCATTTGGTAAAGCTTCATCAATTAAAGTTGGTGAGAACGCAAATGGAGTGTCTGTTTGTGTAACGCGCATAACTGGAGCATCTAAATAATCAAAAGCATAGCGTTGTAAATGATATGCAATTTCTGATGAAATAGAAGCTAATGGCCAAGATTCCTCCACAACGACACAACGATTTGTTTTCTTAACAGATTCAACGATACAAGGATAGTCGATAGGTCGAACTGTTCTTAAATCGATGATTTCACAAGAAATACCTTCTTTCGCTAAAATTTCAGCAGCTTCAAATGCTACTTTGATAATCTTACCAAAAGAAACGATAGTTACATCTGTCCCTTTACGTTTAATATCTGCAACACCGATTGGAATAATATATTCTCCTTCAGGAATTTCACCTTTATCACCATACATTTTCTCAGATTCCAAGAAAACAACAGGGTCATTATCTCTGATAGCAGCTTTTAATAATCCTTTTGCATCGTATGGATTTGATGGAGTAATTACTTTCAATCCTGGTACGTGAGCATAAAATGCTTCAAAACTTTGAGAATGAGTCGCTGCTAATTGTCCAGCTGTTGCATTTCCTCCACGGAATACAATAGGGCAGTTATATTGACCACCAGACATTTGTAACATTTTAGCTGCTGAGTTGATGATTTGGTCTGCAGCTAAGATTGCAAAGTTCCAAGTCATAAATTCAACGATAGGCCTTAACCCTTTCATAGAAGCACCAACAGCGATACCAGCGAAACCTAATTCAGCAATAGGTGTGTCAATTACTCTTTTAGGTCCAAATTCATCAAGCATTCCTTGAGAAACTTTGTATGCTCCATTGTATTCTGCCACTTCTTCTCCAAGTAAAAATACCGAAGAGTCAGCACGCATTTCTTCTGTCATTGCTTCACGAAGCGCTTCTCTAAACTGTACAGTCTTCATAATTATAGTTAAATCGTTAAATTTAAGTTTGTTAGAAATTTTAGTTGTAAACAGAAATTTCAGATTGCAAAATTAACAATATTCGTTGTAAAAAATCACAATTATCAATGACTTTTTAAACTTTTATTAGGGTTTAAAAATAGATTCAAAAAACTGATAATTTTAATTGATATTCTCACTCATTCGTCGACTTTTCTTCTTAATTTTGCACAGTTTAAAGTAATAATTTTCTATTATGAATATATTAGTTTGTATCAGCAAATCACCGGACACAACATCTAAAATTGCTTTCACAGAAGGGAATACTAAGTTTGATGAAAATGGTGTCCAATTCATTGTTAATCCATATGATGAGTGGTATGCTTTAGTAAGAGCACTTGAATTAAAGGAAACAATTGGAGGCAATGTAACAATCATCACGGTTGGAAATGCAGGTGATGAAGCAATCATTCGTAAGGCGTTAGCGATTGGTGCTGACAGTGCTGTTCGTATTGATGCTGAACCAACTGATGCTTATTTTGTTGCGGCTCAAATTGCAGCTTATGCAAAGAAAAATGCATTTGATTTAGTATTGACAGGAAAAGAAACAATCAATTACAATGGTTCTCAAGTTGCAGGTATGATTGCTGAACACTTAGATTTTCCTTATGTATCTCTTGCTTCAAAATTAGATGTTGCTGGAAATGTGGTTACACTTGAGCAGGAAATTGTAGGTGGATTACAAGTAGTAGAAGTAAACACGCCAGTGGTTGTTAGTTGTGCTAAAGGTATGGCTGAACAACGTATTCCAAACATGAGAGGAATTATGGCTGCTAGAACGAAACCATTAGAGGTTATCGCTCCTGAGTCAGTAGATTTATTTACACAATATGAAGGGTACCAATTACCAGATGCTAAAAAAGCATGTACACTAATAGACCCATCAAATATGGATTCATTAGTTGAATTATTACACAACGAAGCAAAAGTTATCTAATTGTTGGTTATTTAATAGCTTATAAAACAGTTTTAATTAAATAATCATTTAAGACAAATATTTACATATGAAAACATTAGTATTTATAAATAGTAATCATTTTGCAGCTAAAGCTTCTTTGGAAGTAATCACGTATGCTAAAAAATTAGGAGGTGAGGTTATTGCTGTAACTTACGGTAGTCAAGAAGGAACAGAACAATTAGGTGCTTACGGTGCTTCAAAAGTATTAGTTGATAATTCATTAACAGTAGCTGATGAGCAACAAATCACTAAGTTAGTTGCCTCTGCAGTTGAATCTACAGGTGCTACTACCGTTGTTTTTTCTCATGACTTAGTTGCAAAATCAGTTGCTCCAAGATTGTCAGTGAGATTAAAAGCTGGTTTGATTTCTGGTGCTATTGCATTGCCTGAAACAGGAAATGGATTTACGTGTAAGGTAAATGTTTTTTCTGGAAAAGCATTTGCATCGGTTTCTGTTAAAACGGATGTAAAAATCATTTCTTTATTACCTAATTCTATTCAACCTGAAAATATTGGAGGTTCAGCAGTTGTTGAAACATTCAATGGAAATATGGGTACATCAGCAATTAAAGTTGTCAGTACTAAAAAACCAGAAGGAAGTATTCCTTTACCAGAAGCTGAATTAGTTGTATCTGCAGGTCGTGGGTTAAAAGGTCCAGAAAATTGGGGAATGGTTGAGGAATTAGCTACAGTATTAGGTGCGGCAACTGCGTGTTCTCGTCCTGTTGCAGATATTGGTTGGAGACCTCATCATGAGCACGTTGGTCAAACAGGTGTTGCTATTCGTCCAAATTTATATATTGCTGCAGGTATCTCTGGTGCAATTCAGCATTTAGCGGGAGTAAATGGTTCTAAAGTGATCGTGGTTATTAATTCTGATCCAGAAGCTCCTTTCTTCAAAGCTGCTGATTATGGAGTTGTTGGTGACGCGTTTGATGTGTTGCCAAAACTTACCGAAGCAATTAAAAAGTTTAAAAACGCGAACTAAAAGTTCTCAAATGAATATCGGTGAGGGGAAACCCTCACTTCTTTAAAGTTTTTTATGGTTAAAATTAAACTTGATATTATTGGCCTTTCATACAGTCAAACACAGTCTGGGGCATATGCATTGGTATTAGCAGAAACAGGAGGAAAACGAAGTCTTCCAATAATTATTGGTGGATATGAAGCACAAGCTATAGCTATTGAATTGGAAAAAATGACTCCAACGAGACCTTTAACCCATGATCTTTTCAAAAGTTTCGCTGATTCATTTCAAGTAAATATAGAAGAAGTAGTTATTTATAATTTGGTTGAAGGTGTTTTTTATGCTAAACTTATTTGCGTTAAAGACGGAAAATTTAGTGAGATAGATGCGCGCACCTCTGACGCTATTGCATTAGCTGTTAGATTTAAATGTCCTATTTATACCTTTGAGTCTATTTTAGCTAGTGCAGGGATATTGTTGGATGAAAACAATGAACTTATTGCAGATGCACCCGAAACAGAGTCTATTGAAACTAAAAAAGTAGACACAGGAATGGCTACAATGAATATGGACCAGTTAGAAGAAAATTTAAATCAAGCGATTGAAAATGAAGATTACGAATTGGCTTCTAAAATTCGTGATGAAATTAATAAACGTTCAGAATCATAATATAGTAAACCAATGAAGCAATATCACGACTTACTGAATCATATATTAGAAAACGGTACACAAAAAGGAGATAGAACTGGAACAGGTACTATTTCAACTTTTGGATATCAAATGCGTTTTGATTTAAATGAAGGATTTCCTTTATTGACGACTAAAAAATTGCATTTACGTTCTATTATAGTTGAGTTATTGTGGTTTTTACGAGGGGAAACGAATATTAAATTCTTAAAAGATAACAATGTTTCCATTTGGGATGAATGGGCGAATGAAGAGGGAGATCTTGGTCCAGTATATGGCCGTCAGTGGAGATGTTGGCCTGATGGAAATGGCGGAACTATAGATCAAATTAAAAATATTATTGATCAGATTAAAAAGAATCCTGATTCAAGAAGATTAATTGTTTCTGCTTGGAATGTGGCTGATGTGGATACGATGGCATTACCACCTTGTCATTCTTTATTTCAATTTTATGTTTCTGATGGTAAGTTAAGTTGTCAGTTATATCAACGCAGCGCTGACACGTTTTTAGGCGTACCATTTAATATTGCTTCTTATGCTTTATTAACCATGATGGTTGCTCAAGTGTGTGAATTAGGTTTAGGTGATTTTGTTCATACTTTTGGAGATGTACATTTGTATAATAATCACATTGAGCAGGCTAAATTGCAATTGATACGTGATTTTAGACCTTTGCCAACAATGAAAATTAACCCGGAAGTTAAAGATATCTTTTCGTTTAAATTAGAAGATTTCGAATTGTTGAATTACGACCCACATCCTCATATAAAAGCGGATGTTGCTATTTAATAAAGAGTAAAGCCTATTGGAGCTTACTATTTAATTTAACTTTTCTTCCCTAAAATTATTTCAAATGAAATTAGCACTTATCGTAGCAATGGATCAAAACCGAGGAATCGGTAAGGATAATGATCTGATGTGGCATTTACCAGCGGAAATGCGTTTTTTTACAGAAACAACGAAAGGGCAAATTGTCGTAATGGGAAGAAAAAATTATGATTCTATTCCCTTAAAATATAGACCACTTCCAAACAGGGAGAATGTTATATTAAGTAGAAATAGAAGTTTTGATGCTGGAGATTGTAAGGTGTTTACATCAATAGATGATTGTTTAGTTCATTTTTCAGAAGAAAAAGAACGAACTGTTTTTATTATTGGAGGTGGACAGATTTATAATCAAGCAATCAATCATCCTAGTTTAGAGAAGATGTATATTACAGAAATTCATTATCCTTTCGAACCTGATACCTTTTTTCCTGTTTTTGATGAGACTAGGTGGAAGAAAGAGTCTGTTTTAAAATATGAAGCAGATGAAAAAAATCCTCATAGCTTTGAGGTTTTTAAATACACTAAGATTTAATCAAACCATTTTTACAGAAAAAACTTCCTTCTGCTTTCTTTTTATTGTAAAGTGCTCTACTGATAGCAGTTTGTTCTTCTCGATCGTGTCTTTCGTGGTAAAGATGGAATTGAATACTATGATATTTTAGATTTTTACATTTAAATCCTGCTTTCAAAATTCTCCACTCAATGTCTGAATCTTCGCCATAGCCTGTAATTTCATAATCTTCATCAAAACCATTGATTGCATGCATGATTTTTTTTGGAATAGCCATATTACAACCTAATAACTTTGGCTTTTTAACAATGAAAATAGGCTTAAACGGTATTCTAAAACTGTCTTCTACTCGTGTGCTTTTATTTAAAATCATTTCAATTTTATTAGGTACAATCAAGTTAGATTCAAGCATTTTTCGAGATGTTTTTTCATCTAGATTTGTCCGTTTTGCAAATAACACTACATTTTCGTTAAAGTGTTTTGCATACGTCTGTAAATAAGTAGTATGTAAAACACAATCACCATCAATGAAAACGTATAAATCTTCATCTGAATTTCTAATCCCTGTATTAAGAATTTTATTTTTCCTAAAACCAATGTCTTCCTGGGTGAAATGAATTAATTCAAAAGAGTATTTACAAGAATTAATGAAAGCTTTCATTACTTCAGAATCACCGTCTTCTAAAACCGAAACTTTAAAATTTTTATATTTTTGTAAGGCAACGGAATCTAATACTTTTTTTAAGAAAACGGTGTTTTTGTATACAGTGATAAATAGACGGATGGAAGGATTTTTCATTTCTACATTGATGCTCTTGCAAAAGTACAATAAAAAGAGCTACTTATTTTTTTAAGACTAGAAATGACTTATTAACAACATCAATTTAAAGAATGAGAATTAGCTATCTTTGTCCTCTAATTTTTCCCCATAATGATCGTCTGTATTGCTGAGAAACCGAGTGTTGCGAGAGATATTGCCAAAGTTATTGGTGCAAACCAAGCTAAAGATGGGTATATGGAGGGAAATGGTTATCAAGTTACTTGGACATTCGGACATCTTTGTACCTTAAAAGAACCACAAGATTATACAGAAAAATGGAAGTATTGGCGTTTGGAAGATTTACCAATGGTTCCTTCGAGTTTTGGTATTAAATTGATCGATAATCAAGGGGTAGCCAAACAATTTCATACTATAGAAAGATTAGTACAATCGGCTGAGGAGGTGATAAACTGTGGGGATGCTGGTCAAGAAGGAGAATTGATTCAACGTTGGGTTTTATTAAAGGCAAAATGTAAAGCTCCGATGAAGCGATTATGGATCTCTTCATTAACGGAGGAAGCCATTCGAGAAGGATTTCACAAATTAGTTGACGCAAAGAAATACGATAATCTATATGCAGCGGGAAGCGCTCGTGCTATTGGTGATTGGATGTTAGGAATGAATGCTACGCGTTTATTTACTAAAAAATTCGGTCAAGGTAAAGCAACATTATCTATAGGTCGGGTACAAACACCTACATTAGCAATGATTGTAGCTCGTCACAAAGAAATTACAGCATTTAATTCAGAAGAATATTGGGAGTTAAAAACACTTTATCGTGAAGTTGAATTTTCGGCTACGATTGATAGGTTAAAGACACTCGATAAAGCTGAAAAAGGGATGAGTTATTTACAAAATCATCCGTTTGAAGTTACCTCTTTTGAACAGAAAGAAGGAAAGGAAGGTAATCCTAGATTATTTGATTTGACCGCATTGCAAGTAGAAGCGAATAAGAAATTTGCTTATACAGCGGATGATACACTGAAAGGAATTCAAAATTTATATGAGAAAAAGTTAGTGACCTATCCTCGTGTAGATACAACTTACTTATCAGAAGATATTTATCCTAAAGTTCCTGGTATATTACAAGGAATGAAAAATTATGAGGGGTTGATTGCACCTCTATTACAGAAACCAATACCAAAATCGAAAGCGGTTTTTGATGATAAAAAAGTAACGGATCACCATGCGATTATTCCGACAGGTATAAATCCTGGTACTTTACCTTTGATTGAAGAACATATTTATGATTTAATAGCCAAGCGATTCATTTCTGTTTTTTACCCTGAATGTAAGGTTTCGAATACGACTGTATTAGGAAAAGTAGGTCAAGTTGAATTCAAAGCAACAGGAAAGCAAATTTTAGAGCCAGGATGGAGAGAGGTGTATCTAAATGAACAAACAAAACAAGTGCTAAGTGATGATGGAGGAAAAAAAGATGAGGAGGAAAGAGTAATGCCTGTTTTTGTGGAGGGAGAGAGTGGTCCACACGTTCCTAAAATTCACCATGGAAAAACATCTCCTCCCAAATATTATACGGAGGCAACATTGTTACGTGCGATGGAAACTGCAGGGAAACAAGTAGAGGATGAAGAGATGCGTGAATTATTGAAAGACAATGGTATTGGAAGACCTTCCACACGTGCAAATATTATTGAGACTTTGTTTAAACGAAAATACATCGAACGTAAAAAGAAAAACATTGTTCCGACACAAACTGGGGTCGATTTGATTGATACGATTCAAAATGAATTATTAAAAAGTGCTGAATTAACAGGGGATTGGGAACGTAAATTGCGTTTGATTGAGAAAGGCGAATATGAATTAGACACTTTTAAAACGGAACTTATTCAGATGGTTAGGGAACTAACCGATGAGGTGATTTTTAATACCCGAAGAGTGATTTCCCTTGAAAATGAAAAAGTCGCTTTACCTAAGATAGAACGAAAACCACGAGAACCGAAACCTAAAAAAGTAGAAAATCCGGAAGAATTGACTTGTCCAAAGTGTAAAAACGCATCCATTAAAAAAGGGAAAACAGCTTATGGTTGTGCTAATTTTGGCACCTGTGGATTTAAAATTCCGTTTGGATTATTAAATAAGAAATTAACTGATAAACAAGTAGTTGGTTTGATTCTTTCAGGTAAAACTTCTAAAATAAAAGGACTAGAAATGCCCGGCTCAGAAAAATCATTTGAAGGTAGGTTTGTCTTGACAGCTGATTTTGAAATTGAAATTGAAAAATAATTCCGATGAAAGTAAAATTGATTTGCATCGGGAAAACCGGTAAAGATTTTTTAGTTGCAGGAGAGCAAGAATATATCAATCGATTAAAACATTATGTTCAAATTGAACGTATCGAAATTCCCGATATTAAAAACGCTAAAAAATTAACGTTTCAGCAAGTAAAAGATGCGGAAGGAAAAGAAATCTTAGCAAAAGCAGGAGCAGATCGTATTTATCTTTTAGATGAACGAGGTAAAACGTATTCTTCGGTTGGATTTTCACAATTTATTCAACAACAGTTTAATTTGGGTGGAAAAGCAGTAGTTTTTGTTATTGGAGGTGCTTATGGTTTTTCTGAGGAAGTTTATGCTAAAGCATCAGGTAAGATTTCGCTATCCACGATGACCTTTTCCCATCAAATGATACGTATGATTTTCTTCGAACAAGTATATCGTGCGATGACTATTTTAAATAACGAACCCTATCACCATGAGTAAAAAAATAGAAATAACGAACTATAATTTTATTGGTCAAGACGAACGAGGAACAACAGCTGAAATCATGTTAGATCGTGGTGGTAGTACACTTTCTATTTTCAGGAAACAGGGTACTATTTTTGGAAACCATTATCACGAAGGAAAAGAACAGACTAAAAATCCTGAGAAATTTTATTTACTTCACGGTAAATTAAAGTTTGAATACAAGTTCGTTGGCCAAGAAGCATGGAGCGAATTAGTCGTTGATCAACCATCTAAAATTGATATTTTCCCAAATGTAGTTCATCGAGTAACCGCATTAGAAGATTCATATATGCTCGAATTAAATAGCCTTCAGGAGCACATCAATGATACCTTGAGAGAAGATTAATCTTTGATTTGTAAGTTTTTAAAACTTGAAACTCCGATTAATTTCTCAGTGTCTTCTTCGTAAATAATTTCTACACTATCGCCTATCATTGTAATTGGAATATCATTCGAGATTTGAGTACTACCGATAAAAATGTTGTTATTTCCTTTAATGGTAAAATAATAGAACGAATTTCCATTTTTTACATCACTATTTATTCTACTTACGATAGATTTTACCGTTAACTTATTCGATTTAGTACTTGTACTGAATTTATTTCCAGTAGCGTTAAACGCATTTTTATAAGCCATTAATGTTTCTTGCAAAGAATTTCCTACACCAACAATGGTATAATCTTGTATCGAAACCATTGCATACATTTTCACTAATCCTCCATCGTCTTTCAAGGTCATGACATAGGTAGGGATATTATTTATATTATATGGAGTTGGAATTGTTGCGGTGTAGCCTTTTTCTTGCACTTTACCTTCCGCAGATCCCATTGCTGCCGTTTCGGTTGCTCCACTTTGTTTGTACCAAACTGCTTTTTTAGTGCGTGTATCCACTAACATAAATCCAACAGTAGATTCATCTGAACCAACCGATGTTAGTCCAGTATACCAATATGATTTGTTGTCTTCCCCATATACCAGAGTAAGTTCTTCCGTTATTTGCAATTTACCTTCGTTGGAAAAATTCCAATAACCGTTTATATATTCTCCCCAATCATTTAATTGTTCTTCAATGAATTTTTGCGGTTGCATACGATCGATCCATTCAGGAATATTTTTCATGGAATATTCTTTAATCATTCCTGTAGTTGCGTTTACGACAAGTACACCCGTAGCATCTGAACCATAAAATCCGATCTTCTTTGAAAATTTGGTCACAACCCAAAATGGATTTCCTTTATCATCTATTTCGAATGAAAAATCGGTAAAACCAGAAGTCATATATCCATGGAAATAAATATGTCTTTCTAGATTATCTTGAAAATAGGCATTTGGTTGGTACTTGATTTTAATCTCTTTCCCGTTTATTTTTTCAACTAATTTCACATCCCTTTCATTCGTAGCATTTACCATTACATAACCAGGTGTACCTTGTTTATTTTTGTTCCACTTGAAAAATCCAGAATGCTCCAATGGTGCAACCCAATATAATTCATCATTCACTTTTTGAATCGTAAATTCACCCAAATTCACTTGACTACCTAGAGCCGGTTTTGAACCTAGTACTTTGTCTCCTAAAATGGATGCAAGTTCTTGATCGACAACACGAATATTTTTTATTGAAATAGGTTCGAGATGATCTGAAAAGGTTTTTCCAATTTCTACTTTTCCTATTAAATTTCTATAAGATTGATTGTGAAATAATGACCAGGATGTTAGTACAGGAACTATTATCATATAAATTAAAATACCACCTATAACATAGTAAAATCCTTTGTTGATATTTATGTTATATCTAATTTTTTGATTTTGATTCCCTTCTAATTTTAGCGTGACTTTTTTCCCAAGAATTAAGTAAATAAAGATCAGTGCTAGTAAATATATCGGAAGACCCCAAAATCCAAAATTGAATACCGGCAAAGACCAATAAATAGAAAATATTAAAATTAAATATGCACCTAAAAGAGTATATGTTTTATTCATTGAAAGAAGATTATTAAGAAATTAGTAGCTTAATGGTTCGCTGTATATCCATGGGTAAAATGACCATAACTGTAACGCAATCAAAATTACAATAACAAATGGATAAAAGCGAGTTTCCGTTATGCGTTGACTAAGTAAAATTGTGATTGGAAAAAGCAAAGAGATAAATCTCGGCATACTTACTACAGAACCAGAAGATAGTGGTAATAGTAAACTCAACCAAATTAAAAGATTGAGACTTAAGGGTAATTTTTTAAATAGTAAAATAGCAACGATAAATGCTAAAAGTGTGTAAAATGAATTGAATTGAGACCAAAAAACGGAATCTCTAAACATTGCTTTTAGCGGAAACATAAATTCTTTAAACCAGCCCTCTTGTGCTTTTACGTAAGCGAAATAGAAATTCGTCATCTCTTTTTGATATAAACAATAGAGAAATAAGGCTGTAGGAGCAGAAAGAAACCACAACCATTTGCTAAATTTTTTAACGTTTAGCATTTTCAATTGATTCCACCAAAAGAGGTATCTTCCTTCTTTCTCTAAGTAATACAAAAAAATTGGAAATGCTGTTACGATACCATTCGGTCTCATGATTGTGAGTAAAAATAGAGAAATACAAGTGATCCAATATTTTTTAAGGTGTACACTTAAAAATCCAATGCTTAGCAATGTAAAAAACAACGCTTCCGTGTAATACATTGAGTAATAAAAATGAAAAGGAAAACAAATGAAAATCAAGGTGCTTTTGAATGCTTTACTTTTTTCAAAATTAAACAGATGAGTTCCCATCAAGTAATATAAAATGAAAACGGCCGGTGATAATAGGATTGAAATTATAAATGCGCTTTGTACAAAACTTAATGAACCAATTGACATGACAGCTTTTACAACCATTGGATATAAAGGAAACATCGCCCAAACGCTTTGAATAATTTTTCCTTCCCCAACGTAACCAAGTTCTTTAGGATCTTTGATTCTTGGGTAACCATTTTCGGCAATGTTTTTATACCAATAGGAGTCGTTTCGTTGGAAAAGATTTGTATAACTTTCAAACGAGTTCCCAATCATTTCTGTGTGGTTGAAAGCATCAATAGAGAAGGTGAATATCACATAAACTACTTTTATGAGTAGAGATGTTATAATTAACCACAGAATGTGTTTTTTAGTAATGCTCATCTAAAACTAAATATTTGGGAAATAAGTTAATCTATTATTTTTTATCAAAGATAACTGAAAATCTTTTTTTCATTTCCAAAGCGATGCGTTTGCTGTTTTCGCCTAATTGATTTAGTTTTCCCATGATAGAAAGATAGGTGTATTCATCCTTGTTTTGACTAAGTTTAAAAATGGGATGAACTTGATCTAATTTTAGTTCAATACCTACAATTGCTTCAAACATCGTATCAATATAGTCGGTATCTAAATTATCGACAATAGTAGGAGAGTTTTGATTTTGGTGTTCAAATTTCAAGGTCATTTTACGCATGAGTTCTCTGAGTTCATTTTTTGACAAGAAGTTTAGCTCACCAGAAATATGAACACTCATATAATTCCACGTTGAACCTTGGTGTGGATTTTTATACCAAGTGGCGCTTACATAAGCATCAGGACCTGTAAAAATTACCAATGCTTGTTTATTTTCAGTGAATGCTTTGAAGTGGTCTGTATGTTTCATTATATGACCTTGAATGTATAGTTCACCCTCTTTTTCAACTACTATAAAAGGAATTTGTGTTGCAACCTGTTTTCCATTCAAAAAACTTCCTGTTAAAACTGCGAAGGGAAATTCTTCGATGAGGTTCATCCAGTTTTCAGTATTGTTATCGGTGAAGTAGGGCAGGTTGTACATCGATTTCCTGTTAAATAATTTAAGATAGTTATAGTTAATCAGATTGATACTGTTCAAAAAATCTCTTTCATAATCTAAATCCGAACTAATATTAACCTAAAAATAGTTTTTTTAATCGACTTTAAAATCTAGCTATTGAATTTTTGAAATGAGAATTCAATTTTCGAAAAGTCCATAGAATAGGTTTCGTTCAACAGCCCTTTCATTGATTTGGGTTATTTAGCCTGCCGAGATACAAACACGACGAAAGGTTAGTTGTTATGTGGGGTCTTTATTTCAATTTATTCTTCAAATCCATTCGTTCGTGCAGGATTCTCGTTATCTCGATTGATTTATCTTCCATTAACCGATAGAAAATGATATGCTTTGAGACTTTTTACCCTTCAAGTCTGGGTAAATTTCTTCATACACCTTTCCTTGTTGTGGCTTTTTAGCGATAGCTGCGCATGCATTGAGAATTAACTTGTAATATTTGTCCGCTTGATTTTCAGACCAGACATCGAAGGTATAATTCTAAATATCAGATAGATCTTTAACGGCATTGTTTGTTAACTTAAACTTTGCCATTTATTTTCTATTTGCTTTTAATTTTTTTAAATGCTCTTCTGGATCAAAATCTTTAGCTATACCGCTATTTACGCCTTCATTAATCGCATGTCGCAAAGCAATTATTTTCTGTTCTTCTTCCTCAAGCAACCTTAATCCAGCACGTACAACTTCACTTGCGTTTTTATAACGCCCTTCTCTTAAAATACTTTGAATAAATTGATCAAAATAACTACCCAAAGTAATCGATGTGTTCTTACTCATGATTTTCATTTTTTTCTAAAAATACCAAATAATGGTATTATCACAAAATATATTTTCGGAGTTTTTGGGTATGCTTAATCACATATAACGTCAGTTCGTCTAAACACCACTTTCAAAGTATAAATTCGACCTTAAATTCACCAAAAAATATAAAATTTAAGCGACTTTAAAATCCAGTTTTTGAATTTTAGTATTTAAAAGATTTGATTTTATTGTTAGTCTATAATTATTAAAATAGAGTTTCAAATTTAAAAATATATAAGACATTTTTAAATTAGTGATTTTTTATAAGACTATTGTAAAGGCTAATAATGCGTTTTCCTGTAAACAGTAGTTTTATGGGTATGGGTACCTTTGTGCCTATCAATCATAAAACAGCTTGTTTTTAATAGGTTACAAGCAAAATAAAAGCCAACTTGTTCAAGCTTGGCTCAACTAATTAAAAATCAATTTTCGAAAAGTCCATAGAATAGGTTTCGTTAAACAGCTCTTTCATTTATTTGGGTTATTGAGCCTGCCGAGATACAGACACGACGAAAGGTTAGTTGTTACAGGCAGGTTTTATTATCTCGTTAATTCTATCCATACCTTCATTTTTTCGGGTAACAAATGTGTTTGTTCGTATAAAAATTTTCGAATTTCGTCTGGGTCAATGGTGTTTATATTCGGTTTTGGTTTTCCGTGATATTGTCCCGAAGTAGCAAATAAAAAAATGTCAGTTTCAAGTTTGTCGTAATTGTCAATATTTAAAGGTGTCCAACCGCTTTTCACTTGCACAACCGCACTCTTTCCTGTTAGTCTGTGTTTAAGTTCAAATTCGTAAGTCATTGTGTCAACTTTGCACGAACTTGGAATAATATGATAGTCTAGCTTAACTTGTAAATAAATTGCCAATGCATCTTCGCAATCGTCAGTTGATAATAGTGAAAAAATATCTTCTCCCGCTAAGTTGTCAACTTCATAATATGATTTTCCTATTTTTTGATTATATGCAATTTGCGAGAAATAATATACTGTATTATCGTCAATTACTTGAACTGTCCTTGCTGGTCTAAAACTGCTAACAACTTTTCCTGGAACAGCTTCTTCTGTGCCGATTTTATGCCATTCGCATTTACGAACATTTACTATGTCAGCTTTTGAACAATCTTCGTCTGTGTTATAATACCAATTACTTAAAATTCTTCCAATAAAATAATTGCCAGACCAATCTCTTGTCCAAATTAAGTCGTCAACTTGTATTCTGTTTTTGATTGCATTTAATGCTGCTTTCCAACTGCTATCTCCATATTCTTTTTCTGCTATTTCCCTATATTCGTCCCAAGTAACAGGAACATTTGCATAGTCTATTTGCCAACCTACACCAACAACTCCCTTATCTAAACAAAGTTGTCGCTGGTCAATTCCATCTTGTGAATCTGCTTTTAAATGTATTCTCCAAATATTCATTTTTTTTAAGATTATTTTGGTTTGGTAGTCGGCTAACGGCAGTTCGTCTAAAAACCTCTTTCAAAGTCAAAAATCGAACTTAAATTCACCTAAAAATATAAAATTTAAGCGACTTTTAAATCTAAATGGTGAATTTTAGTATTTAAAAGATTTAATTTTATTTTTTGTTAAAAGTCTTAAAATATAGTATCAGATTGAAAAAAATTAATTAACCTTACTTCGTGGTTATCTGAAATCAATTCGACTAAACAAATAATTTTAGTTTGATTACGATCTTTTTCTTAGAATAACGGTTTCAAGCTAATTTCCTTTTGGATTTTGAAACTTTGTCTACCGAAATGTTAGTTTAAAGATAAATGTTTAATGTCCTTTTGCAAAGTGAAAATTAAATAATTGTCTACCGCTTTTGCAAAAGCCGAAGCCGAATACCCAAATGGGATTTAGGTTGTGTTATACGGTCGTGCTATTATACTGTCGTCCAATTTTTTAATCCAATTCAATCAAAAGTACCAATTGCCATAGCTGTTTATGTTAGATGTAATTTTTAGCTTTCAATTTTGGGAGCTTTAGCTTCCTTGATACCTGATTCAAATTGAACTTCTAAACCATGAGATACAGTTTTAGTATCTTCATAAACATCAAATTTAACAGCCTTTCCCCATTTCAATGTGATAAAATGAGCTCCTTTATTGATGTAGGGCTCACCATTTAATAAATGACAAGTTGCTGTCCACCTTGCAATAACAAGGGTTTTGGCTGGATTTCCTTTAACCTGAATGTCTGTTACCTCAAATTTAAGGTCTGGAAGAACAATTCCCACTCTTTCAAACCATCTTTTCAAGCTTTCTTTATCATGGCGTGTACCACCCAAGCAATTATCTCCTGCAAAAGTATGTTCCAATTCTTTATTAGACACACCCTTTAAAACCTCGTCATAACGGTGCTCTGTTATAGATTTGAAGTTCTTCCTAACAATTCCCTTTATAATATGATGATAAGGGCTTAAATCTTGAGAAATTACCGAATTTGCTGCAACGATACATAATACTAACGATAATAATAATTTTTCCATTACTCTTTTTTAATTGATGAGTTACAAAATTACTAATAAGCTAAAATTCAAACAATGAACTTGGGTTAAGAAATACGTTTCCTTATTCTACTTAGTGCCTGTGGCGTTACTCCGATATAAGAGGCTATATACTTTAATGGAATAAATTGCAACAATTCAGGCTGTTCTGTAAATAAGTTCAAATAACGTTCCTGGGCAGATTGGATTAATAAAGATAATTCTCGCTTAGATTTTTTCATAAACAGGTCTTCGCTTGCCAATCTTCCTATAGTATTGCCAATTTCCGTTTTGTCATAAATTATTTCTAAGTCATTATACGATACACTCCAGAGTATAGTGTCTGTTAAGGTTTCTAACTGGTAAGTTGATGGTTCTTGTGTCAAGAAAAAATCATATGCGGACACAAAATTATTGACGAATGCAAATTCAAAAGTTAAATCATCAAATTCTTGAGGAATACATTTTCTAACAATTCCCTTTTCAATAAAAGATAAGTAGTTTTCTTTATGACCTACTTTTAAAATTATTGAATTTTTGGCAAATTCACGTCTTATAAGTTTAGATGAAAAGAACTCCCAATCTTTTTCAGAAATAGGAACCATTTTTTGGAAATATTTTTTTATTTCAATCATTTCTCGTTCTCAATTTGGCTGTTTCAAGTGAGTGGTTTCTTCTAAAGCATGACGCATAACTAATGACTACGCCACATAAAAACATCATAACCAATATCTATCCAAAAATAATCAAATATTTCCCTCAATTTTTAACTCACTCATAAATCCTAAATTATAATTCATAATCAGTATTATATCCGTTTTTAAATGAATATAAACAAATAACAATCGAAATTAAATAGTTAATATTCGAATGAAATTTGGAAGAGGTCACAACTTTGCAATGTCGATAACAAACAACACGACAACAAACAAATTAGTATTCATTTAAAAAACACGTACAATGAACAATTTAAAAAACAAAGTGAATTTAATCGGACGTTTAGGAGCGAAACCAGAGATGAGAAAAGTAGGCGAAAAAGGATATGCGTTAACGCGTTTTTCGTTAGCGATCAATGAAAGTTATAAAGACAAAGTTTCTGGTGAGTGGAAAAATAATACAGTATGGCATTCGATCACTGCCTGGGGGAAAACCGCTGAAAAAATGTGCGAATCTTTAGATAAAGGAACTGAGATTGCGCTTGAAGGAAAATTAGTTCAAAAAGAGTATGAATTAAAAGATGGAACCAAACGAAGTTCCGTAGAAGTTGAGGCAAGTGATTTTATGATGATCCAACGCACAAAAACAATTAACTAAGTATAAATTTTAAAAATTACAAAGAGATGAATCACGTGAATTTAATCGGGAAAATTAGTTCGGCACCAAAGGTATTAGAACTTGAAAATGGTAGAAAAATAGCTCAGTTTTCACTATCAACCACTGAATTTTATTTGGATGGTGATGGAAATAAAAAAGAAAGAAAACACTGGCATCGAATTTCAGCTTGGGTTAGATGGGTGAGTGTACTTGAAAAATTCGGAGAAAAAGGGTTAAAACTTGCTATTGAAGGCAGATTGGTATCTCGCTTTTACAAAGGCAAAACAGGTGATCGAAGATTCGTCGTGGAAGTGGAAGTAAATGATTTAATCTTAATGTAATATGGAAATGATAACTATTATTGGAAATATGGGTGACTTTGCGAAAGTCACCCAATTCGAAAACGGAGCAAAAGTTGCACGATTTCAATTGGCTTCACATTTTGGAGAAGATACAACTTGGCACCGCATGTTTGCTTGGGGTACGGTGGCGCTTTTTATCGAAAAGTTTGGAAAAAAAGGTAAAAAAATGATAATTAAAGGAAGAAAAGTAGTTAGAACTTACCTTGACAGAGAAGGGGTTCAAAAACAAGTTGAGGAAATAGAAGTAAGAGAGATTGTTGGTCTGTAAACTAACTGTTGAGTGTTTCTTTGAATACGGCAATTGTTCTTTTGGTAACTCCCGAATGTTCTACGATTGGTTTTACATATTGAGCAGTTCCGTATTCTGGAACCCAACGTTTCACATAGATTAATTTTTTATCGAATTTATCTAACTGCAACGCAGGATTAAATATTCGAAAATAGGGTGCAGCATCACATCCAGAACCAGCGGCCCATTGCCATCCTCCGGAATTACTTGCAAGTTCGAAGTCAAGCAATTTTTCTGCAAAATAAGTTGCTCCCCAACGCCAATCGATTAATAAATGTTTGGTCAGAAAACTCGCAACAACCATACGAACACGATTATGCATATGACCTGTAGCGTTTAGCTCACGCATTCCTGCATCAACCATTGGATAACCTGTTTTTCCTTCACACCAAGTTTTAAAAAAATGTTCGTCGTTTTCCCATGGAATATTATCATAAATGGGTCTAAATGAATTTTCTGCTGAATGCGGAAAATGATAAATGATCATTTGGTAAAAGTCTCTCCAAATTAGTTCATTTAAATAGGTTTCGTTCGTGTTTTTAGCGTAAGTTGCTAACTCACGAATACTGATTGTACCAAATCGTAAATGTAAGCCCAATCTTGAAGTTCCATTGATTGCAGGAAAATCTCGTTGTTCGCTATATTTTTCTATAATTTGTTCTTGTACAGTATTTTTTGGAAATTCAACAGTTTCAATACCATCAAATCCCATTTCGTTTAATGTAATAAGGGGTGTTTTATGATCAAACGGTTGTAAATTTGATACGTGATTTCGTGTATCAAAAGAAGCTAAATGTTGTGAAGTCAGGGTAGTTTTCCATTTACGTGAATAGGGTGTAAACACTGTATATGGCTTTCCATCGTCTTTAACCACTTCGTTTTTTTCAAAAATTACATGGTCTTTTGAACCAATAAATTCGATTGATAGCGCATTTAGTATCTCAAAAATTTCTGTATCACGTTGAATAGCTTGTGGTTCGTAATCTCTATTTGTAAAGACTTTTTGTACAGAAAACTCTTTAGCAATTTGAGGGATGAGTTCAATTGGATTTCCGTAATAGACTAACAAATCAGATCCAAAAGATTGGTATTCAGCTTTTATTTTTTCAATTTGTTGATGGATAAAAATAACGCGTTGATCTTCGGATTTTAGTTTTGAAAGTATGGTCGTATCAAAAATGAATATAGGAATGATTTTCTGTCCGGAAGTGAGTGCTTTGATTAAACCGTGATTGTCGTTTATTCTTAAATCTCTTCGGTGCCAAAAAAGCGCTAATTTATTTTCCATTATAAAAAACGCTGTTTCGTTCTGTTTCCCAAAGGGTTAATTCAATCTCAAAGGAAGAGTCAAGTCTTTTTCTGATTTTATTCCAAATAACTACAGCAATGTTTTCAGCTGTTGGAATGATATTTTCAAAATCAGGACAATCTAAATTTAGATTTTTATGATCAAAAGGTGTATGAACTTCTTCGTCAATGATGTCTGCAAGAATTTTCAGGTCAATGACATAACCAGTTTCAGGATCGATAGGACCATCAACACAAACTAGCAAAGCGTAATTATGACCATGATAGTTTAGGTTGTTACATTTACCAAATACAGCTTGATTTTTAGCATCGTCAAACTTAGGGTTAAAAAGACGGTGTGCTGCGTTAAATGTTTCTCTTCTACAAACTTTCATAATCGGGTAGTAATTTTTCGCCGTATTCGGCAATTATTTTTTTGAACCAAAAGGTGAAATCATTTGGTTTCTCTTCAATTTCCTTTTCTAAATTGGCCAATGTGATCCATCGGTAATCTTGAGCTTCATTTGGATTTGGTACAGGGTCTTCATCTGAAACACCAACCAATACGTGGTCGAGTTCGTGTTCATGAAGTTCGTTATCAAAACTAACTTGATAAATAAAATAAAATTTATCTGTCAAATTATCGGCGCGCATTCCCATTTCTTCTGCAAGTCTTCTTTCCGCAGCATCAATGTTTTTTTCATTGGGTCTTTGATGAGAACAACAGGTGTTTGTCCATAAATTAGCAGAATGATATTTATCAGCTGCCCTTTGATGTATTAATAATTCATTATTCGAATTGAAAATAAATACGGAAAAAGCACGATGTAATTTATTTAGTAAATGCGCTTCCATTTTAGGCATAGTACCCAAAACAGTATCTTTTTCATCTACCAAAATAACATGTTCTTCCATTATATCCAATTCAAATTGTGTTTAATGTACGAATAAAACAATAAACTTAATTTTTTATTATTAGGAATTCTTACTCTTTCGTTTAAAATAGTTTTTGCGCTTTGCTTTTGGATTTTCATGAAAAGATTGTGGTAATATACATAAGCAACATATACCCCAAATCTGGAAGAATTCGGTAATTTTTTAATTCCCTCTAAACCTAAATTAAAATCAATTTCGATGTCTTTTTCAATTTCTTTTTTTGTCTTGTCATTAAAAAAAGTCATATCCACATTTGGAAAATAAGACCTACCTAGTTCTTTATAATCCGCTTTTAAATCACGAAGAAAGTTGATTTTTTGGAAAGCTGATCCCAATTTCATAGCGAAATGTTTTAAGCTTTCATACATTTTTTCATCTCCATTTACGAATACTTTTAAGCACATCAAACCTACTACTTCTGCAGAACCTAATATATATTCTTCGTATTTAGATTGATCGTAATGTTGCTTATTCAAGTCCATTTCCATACTATTCAAAAATGTATAGATCAGTTCATGTGGAATTTGATATTTATTTACCGTTTCTTGAAATGAATTTAAAATCGGATTCAAAGAAATTCCTTGTTCTATTGCTTCAAAAGTTTGTTTCTTGAAGTCTTCTAACAAATAATTTTTGTCAAAACCATGGAAACTATCTACGATTTCATCAGCAAAACGTACGAACCCATAAATAGCATAAATTGGTTTGTGTATTTTCTTATGAAGAAAATGAATTCCCAAAGAAAATGAGGTACTATACCTTTTAGTGGTAATTTTGCTCATTTCGTAGGAAAGATTGTCAAAAATACTCTTCATAGTGGTAGATTTAGTGGGTTAATTAAAGTTTTTAAAAATGTTTTATTACTTGTTTAGCAACCACTTCTCCAGAAATTATGGATGGCGGAACTCCAGGTCCAGGAACGGTAAGCTGCCCTGTGTAAAACATATTTTTCAACTTTTTATTTTTAAGTGTAGGTTTTAAAATAGCTGTTTGTAAAAGTGTATTTGCTAAACCGTATGCATTGCCTTTGAATGCGTGGTAGTCATTTTTGAAATCACTAATACAATAACTCTTTTGGTAAATTATATCATTTTTGATTGATACACCTGTATGTTTTTCAATTCGTTCAATCAACAGATTAAAATATTTATTTCGTATTGTTTCATCATCATTTATGTTAGATGCGATTGGAACTAGCATAAACAGATTCTCTTTTCCTTCAGGGGCTACAGAATCATCAGTTTTTGATGGACAACAAACATAGAACAGCGGATTTTCAGGCCAAGCAGGTTCTTTATATATATTGTGAGCATGTTCACTAAAGTCAGCATCAAAAAATAAATTATGATGTTGAAGATTTTCAATTTTTTTATTTACGCCAACATAAAACAATAAACTTGAAGGCGCCATCACTCTTTTGTCCCAATAGCTTTCAGTATAATTTGAGTGTTTTGAAACTAATTTTTGGTCCGTATGATTGTAATCTGCACCAGAAATTAGAATATCAGTTTCAATTGATCTATGTTTAGTTTTTGTATGAGTTATCGAATTGTTTTTGTATTCAAAACCAATAACTTCTTCATCTGTAAGTATAGTAACACCTAAATTTTTTGCAATTTTTTCAAAAGATTCTATGATTTTGTACATTCCTCCCATTGGATACCAAGTACCTAATTCAATATCAGCATAATTCATCAAAGAATATAAGGCTGGTGTTTCTTCTGGTGTAGCTCCAAGGAATAAAACAGGAAATTCTAAAAGAGAAATAATTTTTTCGTTCGAAAAGTACTTTCGTATATATTTAGCAAAAGAGGAAAATAAATGTAATTTGAACATCCCAGATATGATTCTTCCGTCTATAAATTCAGCCCATGACAAACTTGGTTTATGAACAAGATCGTTCATTCCAACTTCGTATTTATATTTAGCCTCTTTTAAAAACTGATCTAGGTGTTTGCTACTTCCTGGTTCTAATTTTTCAAACCATTTTTTATAAGTTTCTAAATCAGCAGGAACATCATCAAATGAATTGTCATTCCAAAAAACGCGATAGGAAGGATCTAATCTTTTTAATTCGTAGAAGTCATCAGTTGTATATCCAAATTGATTGTAAAAACGTTCAAACACATCTGGCATCCAATACCAGCTTGGTCCCATATCGAAAACAAAACCATCAGATTCAAATTGACGTGCTCGTCCACCAATCGTTTTGTTTTTCTCAAGGATAGTAACCTGATAACCGTCTTTTGCTAAAAAGCAAGCAGTTGAGAGGCTTGATATCCCTGCACCAATTATGGTAACGTTTTTTTTCATAATAAATTATATTGCTGATTCGTATTCAGGTAGTTTTTCCATTAACTTTTTTCTAGCAATGAAAATTCTACTTTTAACAGTTCCAATTGGAATATCAAGTGTATCAGAGATTTCTTTGTATTTAAATCCTTGATGATGCATCATAAATGGCTTTTTATATTCATCATTAAGCGCATTTATTTGTGCATTAATTTCTTTATCGTATATGTAATTATTCGGTGTATCGTAATTTGCAACCGAGTTTGCTAGTAAATATAAGTCTTTACTGTAATCAAACAAAGTTTTTGACTTACTATTTCTTCTGTACTGATTAATAAATACATTTCGCATGATTGTAAACACCCAAGCTTTGAAATTAGTCTGAGGCTTATAGTAGTCTCTATATACTAATGCCTTTAACATGGTTTCTTGTGTTAAATCGCGTGCATCTTCTTCACTTCTTGTGAAGCTTTTTGCAAATGAGATAAGTTTTGCTTCAAGACTTATCAAGGAATCGTTAAACTCAATAGTTGACATAACCTTTTGTGTTTTGTTTAATGAATTTAGTTAAACATTAAACATTTTTGTTTAACAAAGGAATGAAAACATTAAACAAAAAACAAATTTAAAAAGAGTTTTTTTCTTTTTTTTTAAAGTTTTTTCACAAAATTTTTAAAGTAGTTTAACTAATTACCTGATAGTAATTCCTTTACTTGAAACGAGTTTCTCTTCTTTATCTTTGGATAGGTCAAGAGTAAATGAAAATGTACAACCAATTCCAATCGTGCTTCTTACTTGAATAGAATGATTGTGAGTTTCTATTATATGTTTCACAATGGCCAAGCCAAGGCCAGAACCTCCCTCGTTTCTAGCACGACTTTTTTCTACTCTGTAAAAACGTTCGAATAAGCGTGGTAGATCTTTTTTATCGATTCCGGGTCCATTATCAGAAACTTCAATAAGGAGAACATTGTTCATTTCATGAAAACGAATTATGGTTTCCCCATTTTCATTACCATAGTTTATCGAATTACTGATTAGATTAGTAAATACTTGAGAAATTCTAGACCGATCGGCATATACAAAAATCGAAGGGTAAGTTTTGGAAATAGCAAGGTTTATATTTTTTTCACTTGCTTTAAGTTCAAGGGTTTCAAATATTTCATTGACTAGTTGAATAATATCGAAATTGGTAAAATCCATTTGAAGAGAGTTTACCTCAAGTTTGTTTATTTGATCGAGATCTTCTATCAAGTTAACCATACGATCAACAGAAATAGAAGCTCTTTCAAGAAACATACGATTTACATTTTCATCTTCTAAACCGCCTTCGAGTAATGTTAAAATGTATCCTTGAATTGAAAAAAGAGGAGTTTTTAGTTCGTGTGCTAAATTTCCTAAAAATTCTTTTCTAAATTCTTCTTGTTCTTTTAAGGATGAAATTTCTTTTTTACTTTCTTCTGCAAATATTTGTGTCGCCTTCTCTGCAGCAGTAAAAACGTCATCGGTTATTTTAATTGAAAATTTGTCGTTTGGTTTAGTCTTCTCTTTTTGTATAGAACGATATAAAACTTTCAGTTTTTCGTTAATGTATTTTACGACAAAATTGTGAAATATAAAATAGGAAACTGTAAAGGTTATGATTGGGGTAATTATAAATAACCAAAATGAGAGTTCTGAAAAAGTAAGATGGACAAATACTAATGTTATGAGAGAAGTAGCAGCAATAATACTACTTCCTGTATAAACAAAATAAATGGGTTTTTTATTTTTCACTATCTACAAATGTATAACCGACACCTTTAATAGTGCGAATATAATCATCTCCTAGTTTTTCTCGTAATTTTCTTATATGAACATCAATTGTTCTTTCACCCACTATCGTTTCATTTCCCCAAACGTTAGTCAAAATCTCATCTCTTGTGAATACTTTTTGAGGTTTACTTAAAAGAAGTTCTAATAACTCAAATTCTTTCTTAGGAAGCTGAATTTCTTTGTCTTGAGAAATAACTACATATTTATCTCTATCAACTTTTATATTACCAACTTCAGTGATTTTTGGTAATCTAACAGGTTTGATAATTCTTCTTAATAGTGCTTCCACTTTACTAACCAAAAGTCTTGGTCTGATTGGTTTTGCAATATAGTCGTCTGCACCAGCTTCAAATCCAGCTACTTGTGAATAGTCTTCATTTCTAGATGTCAAGAAAGCAATTACTGGTTGTGGGAAAAGATTTAACTTGCGAATTGCATAACATGCCTCAATTCCATCCATGATAGGCATCATTACATCCATAATGATTAATGATGGTCTAACAGATTGAAAAATTTCTACAGCTTGTTGACCATTCTTAGCAGTATGGATTTTATATCCCTCACGTTCAAGATTATATTTTAAAAATTCAAGGATGTCTTGTTCGTCATCTACCAATAAAATATGTATATTACTTTTGTCTTTGTTTGTCAATGTTTCCATAGAATTTTTTTTACAGAGCAAAAGTATGAGAGTACTATTCTATTCTCTTTAGTTTAAATTTATCTTTGTGTTAATCTATTTAAGGCAATGTTACGGATATATTAATATTTTTAGTAATCAAAAAGAAAGGCTGCTTAAATCAAAGCAGCCTTAACAAATTAACATGTAAATTTTGTTATGCAACTGATAGTTTAGCCACGTTTGATTTAGAAAATTTTTCTTTAGCATAATTCACAGTGACTTTAAATTCAGCTCATTGTTCAGATGGAATGTCATACATTGCATCATTTAAAATGGCTTCACAGATTGATCGAAGTCC
Source organism: Crocinitomicaceae bacterium (assembly GCA_046304235.1). Classification (GTDB taxonomy): domain Bacteria; phylum Bacteroidota; class Bacteroidia; order Flavobacteriales_D; family Crocinitomicaceae; genus CANHVK01. Next base: position 58,791 of record JBKCEW010000180.1, read on the forward strand.
ACGAGCTCCTAATTTAAACTCAATTGCTTTATCAACAATGAAATCTAATACAGCACCATCAAAACTTAATTTTGTACCATCTATTTCAAACAATCTCATATATTGTTTAACTAATGCATTTTTTGGCTCTGTAAGAATTCGTTTTAGACTTTTGGCATCCAAAGGTTCTAAATATGTCAATGAAGGAAAACGTCCAATTAATTCAGGGATTAATCCATATGATTTGATATCTGTTGGGTTGATGTATTTTAAGAAGTTATCCCCATCAATTTTTTCAGTTTCTTCCGTATTGAAACCGATTGTTTGACGGTTAATTCTTCTTGAAATAATTTTTTCGATACCATCAAAAGCACCACCACAAATAAAAAGAATGTTTTTTGTTTCAACTTGTATCATCTTCTGGTCTGGATGTTTTCTTCCTCCTTGAGGCGGAACATTTACAACCGTTCCTTCTAATAATTTTAAAAGTGCTTGTTGCACCCCCTCACCTGAAACATCTCTTGTGATAGAGGGGTTATCGCTTTTGCGAGCAATTTTATCAATTTCATCAATAAATACAATACCCCTTTGAGCAGCATCTACATCATAATCTGCAGCTTGTAAAAGCCTAGAGAGAATACTTTCTACATCTTCACCTACATAACCTGCTTCAGTTAAAACGGTAGCATCTGCTATACAAAAAGGAACATTTAGCATTTTTGCTATTGTCTTCGCTAATAAAGTTTTACCTGTACCAGTTCTACCAACGAGGATTAAGTTTGATTTTTCAATTTCAACCTCATCCTTTTTTACTTTTTGGTTTAATCTTTTGTAGTGATTGTAAACTGCTACCGAAAGCACTTTTTTTGCATCTTCCTGACCTATAACATATTCGTCGAGTTTTTCTTTTATCTCCTTAGGTTTTAAAATAGTCAGGTCTTGTGGTTTCTTTTCACTTGTTTTTTGAAGACTAAATTCTTCTTGTACGATAGAGAAACCTTGAGTTATACAATTTTCACAAATATGCCCAGAAATCCCCGCAATCAACATACCAACTTGATTGCGCGGTCTTCCACAAAATGAGCAATTTGAATCTTTTTTTGCCATATATGATTATCTGTTTGACGAATTATCTTGGATTTCTAACCAATACTTCATCTACCATACCATATGCTTTAGCCTCTTCAGCCGTCATCCAATAGTCACGGTCAGAATCAGCCCATACTTTTTCGTAATCTTGTTTAGAGTGATGTGCAATAATATCGTATAATTCTTTTTTCAATTTTTGAATTTCACGTGCAGTAATTTCGATATCAGAAGCTTGACCTTGAGCACCTCCCAGTGGTTGGTGAATCATCACACGTGAATGTTTCAATGCTGTTCTTTTTCCTTCAGCACCAGCACACATCAATACAGCACCCATTGAAGCTGCCATACCTGTACAAATTGTTGCTACATCTGGTTTAATGTATTGCATAGTATCATAAATACCTAAACCAGCATATACAGATCCTCCAGGTGAGTTTAAGTAAATTTGAATGTCTTTTTTAGCATCAACTGATTCTAAAAATAATAATTGCGCATTGATGATATTAGCAACTTGGTCGTTAATTCCAGTTCCTAAAAAAATAATTCTATCCATCATTAAACGAGAGAACACATCCATTTGAGTCATATTCAAATGACGTTCTTCAATGATATAAGGTGTTAATGAAGATTCGATATAATTTTCTAAATGCATACTGTTGATTCCAACGTGTTTTGTAGCATATTTTCTAAATTCGTCTTTTCCAAACATAATTATAGGTTTTTATTTTCAAGGTTTAAAGTTAGCGCAAAAATATGGATAGACACTTTTTTTAAGAAAAATTGTCGAATGATGATTGTTGAAAATTAACTTACAATAATTTCAGCAATATATCCAGTATACTTTCTAAGATTGATTACTTGATTATCTTCAAAAATTAAGTATTGACCTTTAATTCCTTTAAGTGTTCCGGTGTAACTTGTAACTTTTTCGAGCGCAATACTTTTAATTTTAGAAGGATATGAAAGCACAGGATATTCAAAGGTTTCTATTTCTTCATCATCTGTAAAATAGTGTGTCAAATCGGAAGGAAGTAATTCCTCTAACTCCCATTTTTCCGCTGCTAAATCAATCGATTCATCGATCTCATTTTTAAGCATTTTTTGCCAATTGGTTTTATCAGAAAAGTGATCTTTTAATGCAACTTCTAAGACTCCTGCTAAATATCGGTTGGGTGTTTCTGCTAATCTAATAGCTGCGCTTGCTCCTTGGTCTATCCATCTAGTTGGAATTTGTGTATTTCGTGTTACACCTACTTTTACTATATCTGATTGAGCAAGATATACTGTATGTGGTTGGTTATGATTTGCTTCCTCCCATTCTGGGTCTCTACCTTCTCCTAAATGCGCGCGACATAGTTCAGGACGAATAATACATTCACTTGATTGTGCAGATTGAGTAAAACATTTGTAACAAAATCCTTGTCCGAATGAATTTTTAGTTACTTTTTGGCAGTCAATACATTGTATAATTCCTGACCAATTAAGTGTGATTTTTTTTCCGATCAAATCGTTTACTAAAAATCGCTCTTCAAAATGAAGGTAGTATTTAATGGGCGAACCATGTTCAACCTGCATTTTACGAAGTTGTCCTTTCATTAGATATTCAATTTTTCAAGTTCTTCCATTTCTTGTTCCCAATAACTCATAACATTATCAAGGTCTTTTTTTAGCTTTTCGTAATTATCTAAAATAGTTGAAGATTTTTCAGTGTCAGTATAATCTAAAGAGGCAATTTCTTTATCCATCTCACTAATTTTAGATTCTAACATTGCAATTTTCTCTTCGAATTTTTTAATGTTATTTTGGATGCTATTTTTTTTTCGTTTTAAATCTTTTGTTTCTTCCTGTGATAATGGTTTGGGTTTTTCTATTTCTACTACTAGCTTTTCTGATTGTTTCTTTTGTTTTAAAACAGGTTCTTCAATTTGCAATTTTTTAGCAAGATATTCTTTTACGTCGTAATGATAAATCTTCAAAGTTTTATCTTGTATATCCCAAATACGGTTGGTTAATCCATCCAAAAATTCACGGTCATGTGAAACGATGATAAACGTTCCTTCGTAGTTTAATAATGCTTGTTTTAAAACTTCTTTTGATTGGATATCAAGGTGATTGGTAGGTTCATCGAGAATTAAAAAGTTACAAGGACTTAACAATAATTGACACAACGCTAAACGAGTTCGTTCACCTCCAGAAAGTACGCTAACTTTTTTCTCGATTTCCTCACCTGAAAATAGAAAAGTACCTAATATGCTTCTTAATTCTTTTCGAATATCTCCTTCTGCAATGTCATCAACGGTTTCAAAAATAGTTTTGTTTGTATCAAGTTTTTCTGCTTGATCTTGAGCAAAGTAGGTGATTTTGACATTGTGACCATAATTCACAATACCATCTCCCTCTAAAGTCCCCATAATACGTTTCAGTAAGGTTGATTTACCAACACCATTTGGTCCTAATAAAGCAATTTTTTCTCCTCTTCCAACGGTAATGTTAATGTCTTTGAACAATGTCTTTTCTTCGAAAGTTTTACCCATATCCTCTAACTCCAATACCCACTTTCCAGGCTGATTGCTTAAAGGAAAAGAGACTTTCATTCTTGAAATGGTATCGTCATCAACTTCAATTAGTTCCGTACGATCTAATTTTTTCATTAATGATTGTGCAAAGGAAGCTTTGTTTGCTTTCGCTCTAAATTTATCGATTAACTCTTTGGTTTGTTTGATATCTTTATCTTGTTGTTTTTTTGCATCGGTCAATCTTGCTAAATCCTCTTCTCTCTTTATTTTGTATTGAGAATAAGAGTAGGGGTAATCAAGTATTTTACCTTTTGATATTTCCAACGTTCTTTTGGTAACATTATCTAAAAACAAACGGTCGTGAGAAATTACAATTACGATTCCATCAAATTTTTGAAGGTAATTTTCTAACCAAGAAATAGAAATAATGTCTAAGTGGTTGGTTGGTTCATCAAGAAGAATTACATCCGGTTTGTTAACCAAAATTCTTGCTAATTCCGCTCTCATTTTCCAACCACCTGAAAAAGATTTTAATGGTCGTTGAAACTCTTCTTTTTCAAACCCTAAACCTTCTAGAATGGCAGCAATTTTTTCTTCCCATTGAAATCCTTCGTGAAATCCGAAAAGATCATTTGCTTCATTGAGTTCATCTAATAGGGAAAGATAGGAATCACTTTCATAATCTGTTCTTGTAACTAAATCATGATTAACACTTTCTATTTTTTTTCGTAGGTGATTTAATGTTTCATTTGAATAATAAACAAAGTCATATACACTGCTTTCTGTATCAATTTTAATATCCTGAGTTAGGAAACCGATCGTTGTATCTTTCGGGGTATGTATGCGACCTTCAGATGGTTTTTCTCTACCTGATATTAATTTTAACATGGTCGATTTGCCAGCACCATTTTTACCAGCTAATCCAATTTTTTCGCCACGATTTATTTGTACAGTTATGTCTTTGAATAAAAAACCTTGTGGAAGGTATACTCCTAGTTGCTCGATGTTAATCATAAAGCAAAGATAATAATACCTACATAAATAACTTTTAGTAAAACTATGTTATACTTGTATTTTTAATTGCTTTAATTTTTATCAATGAACATTGAAGTTTTCTATCCAAAAAGTGCTGAATTAGAAAAGATTATTGAATGTTTTTATTTTATTGAACGAAATCATGAGGACGAATCAGTATCGTATTTAAC
>JBKCEW010000181.1:0-22982 GCA_046304235.1 Crocinitomicaceae bacterium
CTGTAATTGGAATAAAAAATCGATGAAATCGAAATGTCACTTTTTTGTTTATTAAAGATATGACAAAAAACAGTAAACTAATAATGATTACAAATGTTGAAATTTTGGGAGCAATTAAAAAAACAATTAAAAAAACAGCCCACAAATAAGCATAGGTTTTTTCAAAATTCAAACGATTTAGTTTTGACATACTAATTGAGTATAGAGTGTTAAAAACATTTCTTTGGACTTTTGAGCAGATACATTTTTGGAATCTAAAATTGTTCTGTTTTTTTGAATTAAGGTATTAAAATCAAGTTTTTTTATAGAGAAAAAAGGATTTTCTCCTTTTTTTTCAATAATTCCATTTTCTAAATGTTCGATCCACTCTTTTGAAACTTCTATATCAGAAACTATTGGAATACAGCCTGCTGACATCGACTCAAGTAAACTTACAGAGGTACCATCACTTTTAGGTATAGAGATATAAACTTTAGCTTTTGCATAATATCGATGATTTTGATCTTTATCTAGCCAACCAACAAATTCTACTTTTGAATTTAAATTGTTTTTTTCAACTTGGATTTTTAGCTCATCTGTTCCTTCTCCAATGCCTGCAATTATCAAGCGCCACGAATCATCCGTTTCAGCAAATTCTTTAAAATAATCAATGATATTAGAAATACGATACAAAGAAGTATGTAAACGATTCGAATAAATGATGTTCTCTTTTTCTACTGGTTCGATATAATCTATACCATATTGTAATAAAACAAACTTTGCATCATTTTTTTCAATTCGCTTCATCATTTTTATCATGTCTTTTGCATCAGCAGTTACAAAATCGGATCTATTTATTATGTATTTTGTAATGTAATAAAACAATCTGTTTTTCCAAGGCATTATAAGTACATCAGATCCCCAAGCTGTAGAAATAATTGGGATTCTTCTAGGTATAAACAAACTGACTATAAACGCAAAACGATTCAATTGATGAATATGAACAAGCTCGGGATTTAAATTTTTAATTATTTTTCGAATCCTTATTAGATTAAATAAGATTTGAATAAAATTTAAACTTCTAATCTTGAAAGTAAACTCTTTATTATCAAGCAGAAAGCCGGATTTCTCTTCGGTAAATAAATATTGATCTACCGAAGTCATTCTTTGTAAAAAGGAAGACACATGAACCGATTTAGAGCCTACATTTAAAACCTTCATAACATCTTTAAAATTATTTCTTCTAATTTCTTTACTTGATACTTTCTGTGTAATGACAAAATTTGTTCATCCTTAGCACACCTAATACTCCCCGATTCTAGGTCATTTTCCCAGTGTAAGATCGATTCTGCACCTTTCACATAATCATTGTAATCAACTACATAACCAGCATTAAAATTAGTAATTAAAGATGCAGCTACATCCTCCAAATCAACAAAGGCTAAAATCGGTCGTTTAGAAGATAGATAATCAAATATTTTTCCTGAATAAACACCCTTTCTTTCACCCTTTGGTAAGATTAATAAATTAGCATCCATCTCAGCCATTTTGGTAATTGATTCCTGGTAACTTATTGTAGGAAATATCTTTAACCTGTCTTCTATTTCTTTCGGAACTGTAAAGTTTTTATGAACACCATAAAAATGAAACTCAATATTAGCCTTTAAAAGATGTATAACTTTAATAAAAGAATGAAAAAAAACATCTGGTTTAATATCAGCATAAAAAGTTCCGAAATAACCAATTTTCAATACATTATCTTCAGGGTATTTCCAATTAGAGACTGAAACCGTATGATCAAAACCATTTCTGATTTCTTCAAAAATTTGAATGTTAGGACAAAGTTTTTTAAAATCTTCTAAAATTGGTTTACTAACACTCGTCAAACAGGTTGCATATTGATTTATCTGATGTTCTACATCTCTTAATCGATCTCTACCTGATTTACTAATATTTGGATTTTTACTCATTTCATCTCGCATATCAGCTATCCAAGGCACCTTATTTTTTTTGATAAAATTTAATGCGATTAAATGTGCTTCTTCAGGAGCATATGAGCTAATTATGACTTGATAAGGTGATTCAGCATGATTTAATTCTAAGTTATTTGAAGTTTTATCACACCAATTTTTATATCTACTTGTTTTTAACTTAGCTAAAACTATTCGAATGACTGTTTTAGTATTATGTACGAAAAATGAGTCTTGAGGATTTGCTTTAAAATAGTTTATTAAATCATTGTTTTTAAACTGATAGTTTTTCAGGTTATCCTTTAATTTTAATATCGTATTCTTATCTCCTAAAGAATATACATCGATATGGAAACTTGAATTTTCGGAAAGGTATTTGGCGAAAGCAAACATTCTGTTCACCGCTACTCCTTTCTGTGGAGGAAACCAAGTTGTTATGAGAGCGATGCGAATCATAAAATGGAATTAATAAAATTCACATAACTCGGAATCACTTCATTTCTAATATATTTTTTCAATATTAAATTTGATTGATTTGCATTTGATTGCATCTGTCTATTTTGTAGCAACAAGGATATGTTTTTGATTTGAAAGATTAATTCATGAGTACTTGATGCTAAATGAGAATATTCATTAGGGTAAGTCCATATAACTTCACACCCTTTTGATAAAGCTTCTGTAACTGTCAGAGCGTTTCCGTCATGTTTAGTCATTCTAACAAAAATAGGACATTGTAACATCATTTTATCCACTTCATTTGAAGATTTCCAACCATGAACAATAACATTATTAGGCAAAGGTTTAAAAGAATTACAATTAGAACCAATCACATGAAATTCAATTTCTTTTAATTCTTTTGCAGCATCGATTATTGATTCAAAACCATACAAACTTTCATTGTTTTGAGAAACATAAGTTAATACAGATACTTTAGCATAAGTATGATGAATTTCGGATCCTTCAATATGTTTAAATGGCAAAAGTCGAGCATTTATGTTAATTGATTTTAACTCATCAATCAAATAATCAAAATCTGATACATGAATTGAATTGTTAATATAATCAAGATTAATTGTTTGATTATTAAACCTAGATTGAGCAATCATAACATCAGAACCTTGCCATTGCATTAAGATTTTTTTCTTCCATTTCATCGCCCAATTCAATGCACCACTATTATCGGAAACACCATTAAAGGAAATTATCAATTTAGAAAATGGAACCAGAAAGAAAAATAATAATTTATCTAATTTAGAATAATATGTATCCAAAAAGATATAAGTACGTTTTGAATCAAACTCATTTAAATCTTTTACTAACTTTTTACCAAAATAAGGTAATCCATTAACTAAAACTAACATGCTTTATCGATTTAAATGACAGAAAATCTTCCGAATAGCATAAAACAATCACTGAAAAAACAATCCAATTTATGTCCAAATATAAAAAAGCTGAAGGCATAAGACCCTGTAAATAATAAATACCAATCAAAATGAAAAACATCAAATTCCATTTAGCCTTCAAAATTTTTATAATAAACAAAATTAAGGGTATCAAAAAAACAATTAATCCAATAACACCATATTGAGAAATCATCTCAATGAAGTAATTATGCGGAGAACAATTTTTATCAATTGGATATTTAGTTTCATATTTACCTAATAAGTACCTAAATTGACCTGGTCCTACGCCTATCAATGGAGAAGACTTAAACAACTTAATTCCATTAATAAATAAATTTTTTCTAACCGTATATGAATCAAGCTTACTTTCTTCTTGAATTGCAGAATCTAAAGAAAAACCTTCTTTTGCTTGAAGTTTTGAAGTAGATTTTTTACTTTCTATTGAATTTTGAGCTTTATCATCTTTTAAAGACTCTATTTGAGTGATTATAATCGGTCCTAAATAAATTTTATTTGAAAGAATTATTAATGCAAAAGGAAAAATGAAATACAATAAATATTTAAACTTAAACATTGAAATATAATTTGACAATAAAAAAATAATTAGTAGCATCATTAACAAAAGTATAGCAAAACGAGATAAAGCAATATGTGCAAAAAATAGATTTAATACTAATATTGAAAAAACTAATAGTTTATTCTCAAACAATTTTTTGTTAAATATAAAAACTGTAATTGACACCCCTATTGAATACACTAAATAATCATTTGGATTATCATATACGAATAATGGTGCATAGTTTACTGTAGCCATACCCTGAGATAATCGATAAGTATATTCACCGCTAATATGAATACCAATTAAAGATTCTATAACTCCAAAAATTAAAACAAAAAAAGTAAAAAAAAGAAAACCTTTATTAAAATAAAAAATGAATTTTTGTTTTGATAATGAGTACTTTGCTAATATAAAATTGAAGTAATATAGATTGAATAAAATAATCGAATGAAGATCAAATAGAGCTTCCTTTTTTCCGGGTACATATAAGGAAAATAGAAAAGATTGAATTAGAAAAATAAACAAAATAAACCCTATACTTTTCTCTAATTTAGATAAATGAAATAAGAATTTTATTGAAGCAAGAAAAAAAATAAATCCAAGGATTAAACTAGGATATACAGTAGCAAAACCAACAGAAAAATGAATTATTTTAGCACCAAAAGGAATACTTACCAACCAAGATAAAAAAGATAATTGTTGAATAGAGAACGGATCAACTTTTTTCAAAAAATCTCTTACCATATTTATTTTTTTAATTCAAATGAATTGGATTTTGATAGTTTGAAAAACCATATCATCACGATTATAAGAAACAAAAATTGAGTCCAATTAATATACTTTAAAATTGTTTCAAAAGATATTGAAACTACAAAATAAGGAGAAGTTAAAAATCCTATTAATAAAACAGAACCTATTAAACCAACAAAGAAAAATTCTTTTAATTTTCCAAGAACTACAGGTAATTGAGAAACGGGGGAAACTACCAGATTCATCATTAACCATGGAGCCATAATTTCTGAATATCTTCCTGCTAATGCCCATTCTTTACCAAACACAAACGAAAATAAAGTTTCACCAAAAAAATATAATACACTAAAAGGTACAATTGATATAAAAAATAAATTTCGCATAGTTTGAATAGTAATCTCATAAATAGATTCACCTTGATTTTTTTTTGAAGCAATTTTTTGAAAATAAACTTGACCTATAGCACCGCCTATAACAGTTAAAGGTAACTTCAACATTTTAAATGAAAAATCATAAGAACCTAATTCATTTTTAGTATAAAAAAGTAATATAAAAAAAACAATTAATAATTCCCTTGTTATATCCATCAAAGCATGAGGAAGGTTTACTTTTGGAAAATCGATATATGTTTTACCAATGATATTTTTTCTCTTTTTAATCGAAAAGTCTTTATATTTTAACTTCAAGAGATGATATTTTCTTGTAAACCATGCACCTGGAAGAGTAACTCCTATAATATACCCTAGAATAAGACCTTTGTAACCTAGTCCTATTGTACCAAAAAGAACATTTGAAAAATTCATTGATAAAGAATTAAATATTCTAAATCTGCTAACTTCTTTAAATTGACCTAGTCTCATCGCCCAACTATTTCCAATATTCATCATACATAATGGTACAAATCCTATTGGAATCATAAGGTAAAGAAACGATTCGTTTTTATTATTCAATCCAAATGTGACATATAAAATTGATAAAAATAATGATATAATAAAGGAAATAAGAATCAATTGAACGATAAGTCTATATAAAGAAAAAGCATGCTCATTCCTTTTTGGTAGGGCCAATGCTGATTCAAATCTTGCTGTTGCTAATGTTGAAACAAAAATGATAATTCTTGTATAAATTGAAAAATTAGCTGTTTCTTCTGGAGAATATAACCTTGAAATAATAGGAGATAAAGCAAAAACAACTAGCTGTGACAAAAAAGTACCTGAAACTAAAGTTGTTACAGATCTAGTAAAATCATTATTAAACTTAGATAATCTCAAGATTTTAAAATTTAATTTCAAATAAAATAAGAGCTTCAATCATTTAAATAACTAAAAATCAAACAATTGCTTATTTACTTAATTTAATATCCAACGAATAATTTCAAATGCTTCTGCGTATCTAGTTCCTATTTGCACTCCCCTAGTTCGAGCTAATGAGCGAATAAAGTCTTCATCTGAATAAGGTCTATGAGCTTGAGATTGATATGCTTTCAAAGCGTTTACTTTAGTTTTAATATTTTCTTCACTCAAATGAATAAAACTTGATGTTGTAAATGAAAAATTATTCCATGGAAGTTCATAGGAAAGTATACTTGAAAATTTAAATGCTCTCAACCCCTCTTCAGCGATAGTATGGTGATCTTGATGTATATCTGTAATCGTTGGCATAAAAACTAGATCAGGGTTAATATCTGTTCTAAGTTGGATTAAATCATCTAAAATTTCTTGTCTATGATAACCAAATGTTCTTACATCATAATCAAAAAGGATCAAATTTTCAGGTTTAATCCCTAAAATACTCGTAGCTTCTTTTACTTCAGTAATCAGTATATCTGATGGAAATTGTGGTAAAACAGATTGTTGACAAGCTGAAAATGCAGCATAATATACATCGTGTCCCTCCTGAATAAACTTTGCTATTGTCCCCCCACAACCAAATTCTCCATCATCAGTATGTGGAGCTAAAACTAATATTTTACTTCTTTTTACTAACATAATGAAAAAAAAGCCTCCATATTATGGAGGCATATATTATTTTGCGTAATTAACTGATCGTTTCTCTCGAATAACGGTAACTTTTACTTGACCAGGATAGGTCATTTCAGTTTGTATTCGTTGAGATATTGAAAATGATAATTCATCTGCCTTTAAGTCAGATACTTTCTCACTTTCTACTAAAACTCTTAATTCTCTACCAGCTTGAATAGCATATGCATTAGAGACACCGTCATAAGATAATGCTAGGTTTTCAAGTTCTTTAATTCGTTTAATATATGATTCTACTATTTCCCTACGAGCACCTGGTCTTGCTCCAGAAATAGCATCACAAACTTGTACAATAGGAGAAATTAATGTTGTCATTTCAATTTCATCATGGTGGGCACCTATGGCATTACATACATCTGGTTTTTCACCATACTTTTCAGCTAGCTTCATACCTAAAATTGCATGTGGTAGTTCTGGTTCTTCATCAGGAACTTTTCCAATATCGTGAAGTAATCCAGCTCTTTTAGCAATTTTTACATTTAAGCCTAATTCAGATGCCATTATTGCGCACATATTAGCAACCTCTCTTGAGTGTTGTAATAAATTTTGTCCATAAGAAGAACGATATTTCATTCTACCCACCATTCTCATTAATTCAGGATGTAATCCGTGAATGCCTAAATCAATACATGTTCTTCTGCCTGTTTCAGCAATTTCTTCTTCTAATGATTTTTTAGTTTTAGCTACAACCTCTTCAATTCTTGCTGGGTGAATGCGACCATCAGAAACTAATTGATGTAAAGACAAACGAGCTATTTCTCTTCTAACAGGATCAAAACAAGATAAGATAATTGCTTCTGGTGTATCATCTACTATTATTTCAACACCTGTAGCAGCCTCAATTGCACGAATATTTCTTCCTTCCCTACCAATAATCCTTCCCTTAACTTCGTCTGAATCTATATTAAAAACTGAAACAGCATTTTCAACAGCTTGTTCTGTTGCTACACGTTGAATTGTTTGAACAACAATCTTTTTTGCTTCCCTGTTCGCGTTCAATTTAGCCTCTTCAGTAACCTCTTTGATATGAGCCATAGCTTGTGTGCGAGCTTCATCTACTAATGCCTCCATCATATGGTTCCTAGCTTCGTCAACAGTCATTCCGCTAATTCGAGAAAGTTCAGCAACTCTTTTTTGTTGAATTTTATCTAGCTCAATATGTTTAGCCTCTACTGAAGTAAGTTTATGCTCATAGTCAGAATGAACTTTCTCAAGTTCTTTCTCTTTTCTAGCAACTTCTTCTGTCTTTTGGGACAAGGTTTTTTCTTTTGCTTTTACTTTATCTTCATTCGATTGCATTTTACGCTCTCGATCACGAATAACCTCTTCGTGTTCTTCTTTTAATTTTAAAAAGCGCTCCTTTGCTTGCAGAATCTTATCTTTTTTAACTGATTCTCCCTCGTGTTCTGCATCAGCAAGAATTTTTTCAGTACGTTTTTTTAATAAAACATTTTGAATGATAAAGGCTATAACACCACCTATTACCAAACCAATGATACTACCTAATAATATCTCCATAACTCTCCTTTTAACTACTTTGTTATTTGTTTATTAAAGAGAATTTAGATCTTTAAGAAGATTTTCAAGTTTATTTTCAACCTGTTCCAACTCTGAAGTTGAATTTTGAGTAACAGAATTTTTAGTTGCTAATTGGAGTGCAGTCATAGCAAGTAAATCTTGCATGTCTTTAACTGCATAATTTTCCTGTAACATCTTTATAGCTCTATTGATATCATCAGCTGCTTTGAGAATTTTAATATCCTCTCCTTCATTTACAGTTAAAGGATATGTTCTTCCAGCAACAACTATTTTTAATGATAATTTACCCATTATTACTTCTTTAGAAGGCTTATACAATCATCTATTTCTTTTACCAATTCTTCAATTAAAATATCATGGTTTGATGAAGGTACAAGTGGTTGATTTAATCTATTTTTTAAATCTTCTATTTCTGAATGCATAGAAGCGATCATTTCATCTTTAGATTTTAACGCATTTGATAAAACGCTCTTTTCTTGATTTATTGACTCGATTTTATCCAATAAAATACCATTATCATTTTTTAAAATCAAAATTTCTTCTTTTGCAATTTGAAACTTTAATTGTATTTCTTGAATTATTTGCTCTATACGTTCAGACATCTAAACTAACTTTTTTACAAAAATAATATTTGTATCTCTATAAATCCTAAGAATAAAAGATTTTGTTAACAATTGAATTAAAAAGTCCAATATGTATAACAGTCTAATACTATGCTTGTGTAGTTGGCGTTCCAAAATTTACTGGTGGTAATTGTTGATCTAAATCATGTATTACACCATTATTTTGTTCATACTTTTGCACATTTTCATTCAATGCTTTAAGCAATCTTTTTGCATTATGTGGAGTCATTATCACCCTTGATTTAACTTGTGCTTTTGGCATTCCTGGTAGCATTTGAACAAAATCACAAACAAACTCAGCATGAGAGTGAGTAATTATTGCTAAATTAGAATAAACACCTCCAGCCATTTCTTCTGTTAGTTCAATAGCAATTTGATTTTCATCTTGAATATTTTCCATGACAATTTTAATTAAAAAAGGGGGTATTTTCATACCCCCTTATTGTAGTTTTTGAAAATTAATTTTCTTGTAATTCTTCAATCGTTTCTTTAGAAGATACGAGTACTTTTTGGAATTTACGACTACCAGTACCTGCAGGAATTAAATGACCAACAATTACGTTTTCTTTTAATCCTAATAGATGGTCTTCTTTTCCAGATATTGCAGCTTCATTCAATACTTTAGTTGTTTCCTGGAAGGAAGCAGCAGAAATGAACGATTGAGTTTGTAAAGAAGCTCTTGTAATACCTTGTAACAAAGGAGTTGAAGTTGCAGGAATTGCTTCCCTTGACACTACTAACTTTTGATCTGCTCTTTTTAATTGAGAATTAACATCTCTCAATTTTCTAGCAGAAACAATTTGTCCAGCTCTTACTTCAGTAGAATCACCAGCGTCTTCTACTACCATCATTCCAAATAATGCATCGTTTTCTTCCATGAAATCTGCCTTATGTACAGATTGCCCTTCTAAGAAACGAGTATCTCCACCATCAACGATTTCAACCTTCAACATCATTTGACGAACAATTACTTCAAAGTGTTTATCGTTAATTTTTACCCCTTGTAATCGGTAAACCTCCTGTATTTCATTAACAATATATTCTTGAACTTTAGTAGGACCTTCGATATTCAATATATCATTAGGAGTAATTGCACCATCAGATAACGGTTGACCAGCTCTAATGAAATCATTCTCTTGTACTAAAATATGTTTAGAAAGAGGAACTAAATATCTTCTCTCTTCACCCGTTTTAGAAGTAACAATGATTTCTCGATTTCCACGTTTAATTTTTCCAAAAGTTGTTATTCCATCAATTTCTGATACTACCGCAGGGTTAGATGGATTACGTGCTTCGAATAACTCTGTTACACGTGGTAAACCACCTGTGATATCCCCTGTTTTTCCTGATACTCTAGGAATTTTAACCAAAGTAATACCAGCTTCTACTTTTGCTCCATCAGCAACAGAAATATGTGCATCTACAGGTAAACTGTATTCTCTCAATACTTCTTTAGTTTTAGGATCAATAATATGTATTGCAGGGTTTTTCTTTTTATCTCTTGATTCTATGATTACAACTTCTGTAAATCCTGTCTGCTCATCAACTTCCTCTCTATAAGTTACACCTTCGATGATATTACTATATACAACTTTACCAGCAACCTCAGAAACGATCACAGCATTATATGGATCCCATTTACAAACAACATCTCCTTTTTTGATTTTAGAACCATTTTGAACTAGAATTTCAGAACCATAAGGAATGTTTGCTGTCATTAATACAACTCCTGTATTTTCATCCGTGATTTTCATCTCAGCTGAACGACCAACAACAATTTTCTTAACTCCATCATTCGTTTTCAAGTCAATTGTTCTAAGTTCTTCTATTTCTAATAAACCTGTTGATTTAGCTTTTAAATCAGAAATATCAGTAGTGTTGGATGCAGTACCCCCAACGTGGAATGTACGTAAAGTCAACTGAGTACCAGGTTCACCGATTGATTGTGCTGCGATTACACCTACAGTATCCCCTTCTTGAGCAATTCTGTGTGTTGCAAGGTTCACACCATAACACTTCGAACATACACCACGTCTCATTTCACATGTTAAAACGGAACGAATTTCAACTTCTTCAATACCCGCAGCAGTTATTTTATCACCAACTATCTCCGAAATCAACTCACCAGATTTAACAATTAACTCATTTGAATCTGGATGGAAAATATCATGAACAGATGTTCTACCTACAATTCTATCAGATAAAGGCTCAACAATCTCATCATTCTTCTTAAGTGCAGTTGCAACTAGACCTCTTAGTGTACCACAGTCATCTGAATTGATTATTACATCTTGAGAAACATCGACTAAACGACGTGTAAGGTAACCAGCATCAGCAGTTTTCAAGGCAGTATCAGCCAAACCTTTACGAGCACCGTGTGTAGAAATAAAATATTCAAGGATAGATAAACCCTCTTTAAAATTTGAAAGGATCGGATTTTCAATAATTTCTTGAGCTGAAGCACCCGATTTTTGAGGCTTAGCCATCAAACCACGCATTCCAGATAACTGACGAATCTGTTCACGAGAACCACGAGCTCCAGAATCAAACATCATATAGATAGAATTGAATCCTTGATTATCGTTTTTCAATTGATCCATTAACGTTTCTGTCAGTCTAGAGTTTGTATGCGTCCAGATATCAATGATTTGATTATATCTTTCATTATTTGTAATAAGACCCATGTTATAGTTATTCATAACTTCTATAACTTCTTGCTCGGCTTTATTTACTAATTCAACTTTTTCAGAAGGAATTATGATATCATCTAAATTGAAAGATAGACCTCCTCTAAAAGCCATTTGGTATCCTAACTCTTTAATATCATCTAAGAACTGTGCAGTTCTTGCTGTACCTGAAACTTTAAGAACATTACCAATAATATCTCTTAGGGCCTTCTTCGTTAAAACTGAATTTACATAACCAACTTCTCTAGGTACTCTTTCGTTAAATAAAACTCGACCACAAGTCGTATCAATCATCATTAACGCAGGATTTCCATTTTCATCTAAATCGTAAGATTTAACTTTGATTTGGGCATGCAATTCTAATTTACCTTCATTATAAGCAATAATTACTTCTTCTGGAGAATAGAAAATACCACCTTCACCTATCACCTTACGTTCAGCTGTAGAAACTCTTGCTTTGGTTATATAATATAAACCAAGAACCATATCCTGAGAAGGAACAGCAATTGGAGCACCGTTAGCAGGATTTAAAATATTGTGTGAAGCTAACATTAAAAGTTGAGCCTCTAAAATAGCAGCATTACCTAAAGGTAAATGAACAGCCATCTGGTCACCATCGAAATCGGCGTTGAATGCAGTTGTAACTAATGGATGAAGACGAATAGCTTTTCCTTCAATTAACTTTGGTTGGAATGCTTGAATACCTAATCTGTGTAATGTAGGTGCACGGTTTAATAATACTGGGTGCCCTTTAAGTATGTTTTCAAGAATATCCCATACAATAGGGTCTTTTTTATCAACAATTTTCTTTGCAGATTTAACTGTCTTAACAACACCCCTTTCAATCATCTTACGAATGATAAACGGTTTGTATAACTCAGCCGCCATATCTTTTGGTAAACCACATTCATGTAATTTTAAATCTGGACCAACGACAATAACTGAACGAGCAGAATAGTCAACACGTTTACCAAGCAAGTTTTGACGAAAACGACCTTGTTTACCTTTTAATGAATCAGATAAAGATTTTAATGGTCTATTTGATTCTGTCTTAACAGCACTTGCTTTTCTTGAGTTATCAAATAATGAATCAACAGACTCTTGTAACATACGTTTTTCATTACGCAAAATTACCTCTGGAGCTTTGATTTCAATTAATCTCTTTAAACGATTATTTCTGATGATAACTCTTCTGTATAAATCATTTAAATCCGAAGTAGCAAAACGACCTCCATCTAATGGAACTAACGGACGTAATTCAGGTGGAATAACTGGAACAACTTTAATAATCATCCATTCTGGTCTGTTCTCAATTCTAGTTTGAGATTCGCGCATTGCCTCAACAACTTGAAGTCTTTTTAAAGCCTCATTTTTACGTTGTACAGAAGTTTCATTATTTGCTTGGTGTCTTAAATCTGCAGATAAATTTTCTAAATTTAACCCTTTCAACAAATCATGCAATGCCTCAGCGCCCATTTTAGCAACAAACTTGTTAGGGTCATTATCATCTAACAAATGATTGTCTCTAGACACAGTATCAGAATCTAGTATATCTAAATACTCTTCCTCCGTTAAGAAATCCATAGTTCTAATAGCACCACCATCTAAATGAGTTGCACTTCCAGGATTAATTACTACATATCTTTCGTAGTAGATAATTTGATCTAATTTCTTAGTAGGTAAACCTAATAAGTAACCAATTTTATTAGGCAGAGATCTAAAATACCATATATGAGCAACAGGAACAACTAATGATATATGCCCCATTCGCTCTCTTCGAACTTTTTTCTCAGTTACCTCAACACCACAACGGTCACAAACGATTCCTTTATAACGGATTCTTTTGTATTTACCACAATGGCATTCATAATCTTTAACAGGACCAAAAATTCTTTCACAAAACAAACCATCTCTTTCAGGTTTGTATGTTCTATAATTTATTGTTTCTGGTTTTAATACTTCACCACTTGACTGCTCCAGAATTACTTCTGGAGAGGCAAGAGAAATTGTGATTTTATTAAAACTACTTTGTTTTTTTGGAGTTTCTTTTCTAAAAGCCATCTATTTGCTTATTTTCTAATTTGACAACTTGATAATTAATCCATTGAAATGTTAAGACCTAAACCACGTAATTCATGAAGTAATACATTAAAAGATTCAGGAATTCCAGGTTCTGGAATATTATCACCTTTAACTATTGCTTCATAAGCCTTAGCTCTACCCATTACATCATCAGATTTAACAGTCAAGATTTCTTGTAAAATATTTGCTGCACCAAAAGCTTCTAAAGCCCATACCTCCATCTCTCCAAATCTTTGACCTCCGAATTGAGCCTTACCACCTAATGGTTGTTGTGTAATCAACGAGTATGGTCCGATAGATCTAGCATGCATCTTATCATCTACCATGTGAGATAATTTCAACATATAAATCACACCAACAGTTGCAGTTTGATGGAATCTATCACCAGTTCCACCATCATATAAATAAGTCTTACCTGATCTTGGTACACCTGCTTTATCAGTCCAATCATTGATTTCATCAGGAGTTGCACCATCAAAAATTGGTGTTGCAAACTTAACACCTAATTTCTCGCCAGCCCATCCTAGAACTGTTTCATAAATCTGGCCTAAGTTCATACGAGAAGGTACACCTAGTGGGTTTAATACAATATCAACTGGTGTTCCATCCTCTAAGAATGGCATATCTTCAGCACGAACAATATTGGCAACAATACCTTTATTTCCGTGACGACCTGCCATCTTATCACCTACTTTCAATTTACGTTTTTTAGCAACATAAACTTTTGCCATTTTCACAATACCTGCTGGCAATTCATCTCCAACTGAAATGTGAAATTTCTTACGTTTGTATGTTCCTAACAAATCATTAGCCTTAATCGTAAAGTTATGTAAAACTCTACCTACTAAAGTATTGATTTCAGAATCAGAAGTCCAATTAGCTGGATTTACAATAGAATAATCAATAGTTAACAACGCTTTTTGAGAAAATTTACTCCCTTTCTTAATGATTTCTTCTCTGAAGTTATTATAAACTCCATTTGATTTATGTTCACCAAGAATTAACAATAATTTCTCAACCAACTTTTCTTTTAATGTAGCAAAGTCTTTGTCGTAATCAGTATCTAATGCTTCTAAAATTGGTTTATCTTGAGCTTTAGACTTTCTATCCTTAATAGATCTTGAAAATAATTTTTTATCTATTACAACTCCTCTTAATGAAGGCCCAGCTTTTAAAGAAGCATCTTTTACATCTCCAGCTTTATCTCCAAAAATAGCACGTAATAATTTTTCTTCAGGCGAAGGATCAGTTTCTCCCTTAGGAGTAATTTTACCTATTAAGATATCACCTTCTTTTATTTCAGCACCAATACGAATTAAACCATTTTCGTCAAGATCTTTCGTAGCTTCTTCGCTTACATTTGGAATATCCGAAGTTAATTCTTCCATACCACGTTTTGTATCACGAACTTCTAATAAGTATTCATCAATGTGGATTGATGTAAAAATATCATCACGAACTACTTTCTCAGAAATTACAATTGCATCCTCGAAATTATACCCTTTCCAAGGCATGAAAGCAACTTTCAAGTTTTGACCTAATGCTAATTCACCTAATTGAGTTGCATAACCTTCACATAAAACTTGACCTTTTTCTACTCTATCCCCTTTTTTAACAATTGGTTTTAAGTTGATCGTAGTACTTTGGTTTGTTTTACGGAATTTAGTTAACGGATAATGTTTTACCTCACTATCAAAACTAACTAATTTATCATCAGCATTCCAATCGTAACGAATTACAATTTCATTTGCATCCACATATTCTACTACACCAGATCCCTCAGCATTTATTAATACACGAGAATCTTTTGCTACTAATCTTTCGATACCTGTTCCAACAATCGGAGAATTTGGCTTCAATAATGGAACTGCTTGACGTTGCATGTTAGAGCCCATTAAGGCACGGTTAGCATCGTCATGCTCTAGGAAAGGAATTGAAGATGCTGCAATAGATGCAATTTGGTTAGCACCAACATCCATCAATTGAAGATCATTAGGAGAAACAACAGGGAAATCACCTTCATACCTAGCCTTAACAGCATCTGTTAAGAAATTTCCTTTTTCATCTAGCCCTGCATTCGCTTGAGCAATCATTTTTGCGTCCTCCTCCTCTGCAGTTAAGTATAAAGGTTCTTTTTCAACCACCACTTTACCATTAACAACAGGTCTGTATGGTGTTTCAATAAAACCTAGTTTATTCACTTTTGCATAAACACAAAGAGATGAAATCAAACCAATGTTCGGACCTTCTGGAGTTTCGATAGTACACAAACGACCGTAGTGCGTGTAGTGAACGTCACGAACCTCAAATCCTGCTCTTTCTCTAGATAAACCACCAGGTCCTAGTGCAGATAATCTTCTTTTGTGTGTAACTTCAGACAATGGATTAGTTTGATCCATAAACTGAGATAATTGGTTCGTTCCAAAGAATGAGTTTATAACAGATGACAAAGTCTTAGCATTGATCAAATCAATCGGAGTAAACACCTCATTATCACGCACATTCATTCTTTCACGGATTGTTCTTGCCATACGAGCTAAACCAACACCGAATTGGGCATATAATTGCTCACCAACAGTACGAACTCTTCTGTTAGATAAGTGGTCAATATCATCAACATCAGCTTTTGAATTAATTAATTCAATTAAATACTTGATGATAGAAATGATATCGTGTTTAGTTAAAACTCTAGATTCTTCATTTTCATCTAATTGAAGCTTCTTGTTTAATCTAAAACGACCCACCTCACCTAAATCATATCGTGTATCAGAGAAGAAAAGTTTTTCAAAAACACTCTTAGCTGTTTCGTAATCTGGTGGTTCAGCATTACGTAATTGTCTATAAATATGTTCTACTGCTTCTTTTTCTGAATTTGAAGTATCTTTTTGTAAAGTATTATAGATAATTGTAAAATCAGCAGTATTTACATCTTCTTTATGTAGAATAATCGTTTTAACACCCGATTCTAAAATTAAATCAATATGATCTTCTTCAATAATAGTTTCACGGTCTAATAAAACTTCATTTCTTTCAATAGAAACTACTTCACCTGTATCCTCATCTACGAAATCTTCAATCCAAGACTTTAATACACGAGCGGCTAGTTTTCTACCTGTAGCTTTTTTTATTGTTGATTTAGAAACTTTGAATTCATCTGCTAAGCCAAAGATTTCTAAAATATCTTTATCAGTTTCATAACCAATTGCTCTGAACAAAGTTGTTACAGGCAATTTCTTTTTACGATCGATGTAAGCATACATGACATTATTAATGTCTGTAGCAAACTCAATCCAAGAACCTTTAAAAGGAATAACACGTGCGGAATACAATTTAGTACCGTTAGCGTGTCTACTTTGACCAAAAAACACACCTGGAGAACGATGTAACTGAGACACGATAACGCGTTCAGCACCGTTAACTACAAATGATCCTTTCGGAGTCATGTATGGAATAGTACCTAAATAAACATCTTGAACTATTGTTTCAAAATCTTCATGTTCAGGGTCTGTACAATACAATTTAAGTTTTGCCTTAAGTGGTACACTGTAAGTCAAACCTCTATCGATACATTCCTCAATAGTGTATCTTGGTGGATCGATAAAATAATCCAAAAACTCTAATACGAATTGATTTCTGGTATCCGTAATAGGGAAGTTTTCAGAAAAAACTTTAAATAGTCCTTCACTATTTCTGTTTTCAGGAGTAGTTTCTAACTGAAAAAACTCTTGGAAGGATTTAAGTTGTATATCCAAAAAGTCAGGATATTCAACTGGGTTTTTGCTAGATGCAAAATTGATTCTTGTCGAAATATTGTTTGATGTTGCCAAGGATAAAAGAATTAATTGTAATTGAACTTTTATGCGCTTTAATATAAAATAGGAATAGGCACAAGCTTTTCAGCAGTGCCTTTCCTATACAAAAATTAAAATATTATTTTACTTCAACTTCTGCACCAGCTTCTTCTAAAGCTTTCTTAAGTGCATCAGCTTCGTCTTTTGCAACTCCTTCTTTCAAAGTAGATGGAGCACCGTCAACTAAGTCTTTAGACTCTTTCAAACCGTTACCAGTTAATTCTTTTACTAATTTAACAACTGCTAACTTGTTTGCACCACCTGCTTTTAAAATCACGTCAAACGCAGTTTTCTCTTCAGCAGCTTCACCAGCACCAGCACCTCCACCAGCTACCATAACAGCAGCAGCAGCAGCAGGCTCAATTCCGTACTCATCTTTTAAGATTGCAGCTAATTCATTTACTTCTTTAACTGTTAAGTTTACTAGCGTTTCCGCGATTTGCTTTACATCAGCCATTTTATTTCAATTTAAAATATTAAACAATAATTATTCATTAATTTATTATCCTCTTTCTTCAAGAGTTTTAAGAATTCCAGCAATTTTACCACCTTGGCCTTTAAGAGCTGAAATAACATTTTTAGCAGGACTTTGTAATAACCCAACGATATCACCAATAAGTTGATCTTTACTTTTGATATTAGCTAGAGTTTCTAGGTTATTGTCCCCTATAAAAATTGCTTCTTCAATAAAAGCACCTTTAAGAACAGGTTTATCTGATTTCTTACGGAATTCTTGAATGATTTTTGCAGGAACATTACCTACTTCTGCAAACATAATAGATGTTGGTCCAGATAAAGCTGTAGATAATAGACCATAGTCTATACCTTCAACTCTCTCAAATGCTTTCTCTAATAATGTATTTTTAACAACTTTAAGAGTAACATTTGATTGGAAACACTTTCTACGTAAATTGTTGATGACATCTACACTTAAATTAGATGTATCAGCCAAGTAGAAAACACCAGCATTTACTAATTCTGCAGTTAAATCATCTATGTATTTAGCTTTTTCTTCTCTTGTCATAATTTACTAAGTTTTAAGCTAACACAGATTTAGCATCAATTTGAATACTTGGACTCATCGTAGAACTTACATAGATACTTTTGATATAAGTACCTTTTGCTGCAGATGGTTTCAATTTATTCAAAGTACTGATTAATTCGGCAACATTGTCTCTAAGCTTAGCACCTTCGAAACTTGCTCTACCAATACCTGCATGGATATTACCATACTTGTCAACTTTGAAATCAATTTTACCAGCTTTAACTTCTTCTACTGCTTTACCAACTTCCATAGTAACAGTACCAGTCTTAGGGTTAGGCATTAAACCTCTTGGTCCTAATACACGTCCTAACGCACCAACTTTACCCATTACAGATGGCATAGTGATAATAACATCGATGTCAGTCCATCCACCTTTGATTTTTTCGATGTAATCATCTAATCCAACGTGATCAGCACCAGATGCTTTTGCTTCAGCCTCCTTATCAGGAGTACATAATACAAGAACTCTCACATCCTTACCTGTACCATGTGGCAAAGCAACTGTACCTCTAACCATTTGATTAGCTTTTCTTGGATCAACTCCAAGTCTAACACTAACATCTACAGAAGCATCAAACTTCGTAGTAGTGATATCCTTAACTAAATTACAAGCATCTACTAAGGAATAAGCTTTAGAAAAATCAACTTTTGCTAAAACTTCTTTTCTTTTTTTAGAAATTCTTCCCATCGTTAATACTATTTAGTCTTTGGAGCATCACCTCCTTTGACAGTTACACCCATACTTCTTGCTGTTCCTGCAACCATAGACATAGCTGAATCAATTGTAAAACAATTCATGTCAGGCATTTTGTCTTCAGCGATTGTTCTCACTTGATCCCAAGTCATTGTACCAACTTTGCTCTTATTAGGCATTGCTGATCCTTTTTTCAACTTAGCGGACTCCATGATTTGAACTGCTGCGGGAGGAGTTTTAATTACGAAATCAAAAGATTTATCACTGTAAACAGTAATAACACATGGTAAAACTTTTCCAGGTTTATCTTGGGTTCTAGCATTATATTGCTTACAGAACTCCATGATGTTAACTCCCTTAGCACCTAAAGCAGGTCCCACTGGAGGCGCCGGATTAGCTGCACCACCTTTGATTTGTAGTTTAATCAATGCTGCTACTTCTTTAGCCATTTATTTGAAATTATGTAGTCAACGTGGACAACAAAAGGGAAGCTTTATTCAGTTGGTCCACTCCTACGGTTAATATACTATTTAAATCTCCTTTTCAACTTGCATATAGCTAAGCTCTAATAGATTTTTTCTACCGAAAATCTTAACCATAACTTTCAATTTCTTTTTCTCTTCATTGATTTCATCAATTGTACCAGAGAAATTGTTGAAAGGACCATCTATGACTTTAACTGGTTCACCAACAACAAAAGGAATTTTCATTTCTTCTTCAGTTTCTGATAGTTCATCAACCTTACCTAAGATTCTGTTCACCTCAGCTATTCTCATTGGAACTGGATCACCACCTTTTTCTGTACCAAGAAAACCTATTACATTTGGAATACCTTTGATTACGTGTTCTACTTCTCCAACTAATGAAGCTTCAACAAGAACGTAACCTGGTAAATAAGATTTTTCTTTGCTGATTTTTTTGCCGTTTCTAATTTGAAAAACTTTTTCAGTAGGGATTAAGACTTGAGCAACAAAATCGTTTAGTTTCAAACGAGATATCTCCAACTCTAAGTATTCCTTAACCTTCTTCTCCTTACCACTAACAGCACGAACAACGTACCATTTCTTTTTGATATCGCTCATTGGTAGTTTAATTAAACATATGATAAATGAAACCCATTAAGCCTTTCCAACCAGAATTACTCTCTCCTGATATACCAAAAGAGAAATCCATAAGAAATATTAACAATGCAAAAATTACAGAGGCAACAACTACTATGATAGTGTTATTCTGTAATTCTTTCCATGTCGGCCATGAAACATTATGTCTCATTTCATTGACTGTTTCGTCAATATACTCTTTAAATTTTGACACAGTATGTATTTTTGTTGCACGGGCGGTAGGGTTCGAACCCACGACCAATGGTTTTGGAGACCACTACTCTACCAGCTGAGCTACGCCCGTATATAGGGAGACCTAAGTCTCCCTTAAATTAATTATCCAACGATTTCAGTTACCTGACCAGCACCTACAGTTCTACCACCCTCACGGATAGCGAAACGTAAACCTTTATCCATAGCAACAGGAACGATCAATTTAACATTGATTGTAACGTTATCACCTGGCATAACCATTTCACGACCATCAGTTAAGAAGATTTCTCCTGTAACATCAGTTGTACGGAAATAGAATTGTGGACGGTATTTGTTGTGGAACGGAGTGTGACGACCACCTTCTTCTTTCTTCAATACATAGATTTCAGCTTTGAAATCAGTGTAAGGCTTCACAGAACCTGGTTTAGCGATAACCATACCACGTTTGATTTGAGATTTCTCAATACCACGTAATAATAAACCTACGTTATCACCAGCCTCACCTCTGTCTAAGATTTTACGGAACATTTCAACCCCTGTACAAGTAGAGTTTAATTTCTCTTCACCCATACCTAAGATTTCAACTGCATCACCAGTGTTAATTACACCAGCCTCAATTCTACCTGTTGCAACAGTACCACGACCAGTAATCGTAAATACATCTTCAACTGGCATCAAGAAAGGCTTATCAACATCACGAGGAGGTAATTCGATGTAAGTATCAACTGCTTCCATTAACTCGTCAACTTTAGCTACCCATTGAGGCTCACCATTTAACGCACCTAAAGCAGATCCTTGGATCACTGGAGTATTGTCACCATCGTACTTGTAGAAAGACAATAACTCACGGATTTCCATTTCAACTAACTCTAACAACTCTGCGTCATCAACCATATCCACTTTGTTCATGAAAACAACCATTCTTGGAACACCAACTTGGCGACCTAAAAGGATGTGCTCACGTGTTTGTGGCATTGGTCCATCTGTAGCAGCAACTACTAAGATAGCACCGTCCATTTGAGCAGCACCAGTAACCATGTTCTTTACGTAATCCGCGTGACCTGGACAGTCAACGTGAGCGTAGTGACGGTTTAATGTTTCATACTCAATGTGAGAAGTGTTGATAGTAATACCACGTTCTTTTTCTTCAGGAGCATTGTCAATTGAAGAGAAATCACGAACAGCTGCAAGACCTTTAGACGCTAATACGCTAGAGATAGCTGCAGTTAATGTTGTTTTACCGTGGTCAACGTGACCAATAGTTCCGATGTTTACGTGTGGTTTGGAACGATTAAAACTTTCTTTAGCCATTGTGCTTTTTTAGTTTTTAAGTTATTAAAAAATTGCCATTTTACAAATATACAAAATTTCACCCATATAATGGATGAATATCTGCACGAGCCAATGACGAGATTTGAACTCGTGGCCTCTTCCTTACCAAGGAAGCGCTCTACCCCTGAGCTACACCGGCATTAAGTTCTTAAAATTTTGAGCGGGAGACGAGATTCGAACTCGCGACCCTCAGCTTGGAAGGCTGACGCTCTACCAACTGAGCTACTCCCGCTTATTACACTAAATTCAATGATTGTGGGGGTAGATGGACTCGAACCAACGATACCGTGAGGTGACAGATTTACAGTCTGCTGCAATAGCCACTATGCGATACCCCCAATAAAATGATATTGAGCCGGTGGAGGGATTCGAACCCCCGACCTGCTGATTACAAATCAGCTGCTCTAGCCAACTGAGCTACACCGGCGCATTGAATATTTATAAAATTTTAAAGAACGTTTTCTTTTCCGTTTTTCGGTTTGCAAATATAAACACTATTAGTAAATACACAAAGCATTTTTTTATTTTTTTTCAAAAAAAAACGAGACAAAAAAATGCCTCGTTTCTAATATATTGTATTTCAGTCGTTATGAAACTTTTTCTTTTTCTTTTAACACTTGCTTTCTTAATGCTTCTGAAGCTAAATCAGTTGCTTCTTCAAAAGATTTAGCTTGCTTTTTAGCAAATAATTCCTTTCCAGGTAGATGAATTTTAACTTCACTAATCTTATTTTCTAAATCAGTTGTATTATCTAATCTTAAGAAAACTTCTGTAGAAACTATATGATCGTTAAATAAATTTAATTTAGAAATTTTTGATTCAACGTAATCAATTAGTTTTTGATCAGCCGTAAAATGAACTGCTTGCACTTTAATATCCATGACTCTTCATTTTTTCTGCCCTCTAGGATGGGCTTGTGAATAAATATTAGTTAATTCCGAAAAAGAATTGTGAGTATACACTTGAGTAGCTGATAAATCAGCATGTCCTAAAAGATTTTTTAATACTTCTAAACCAACCCCATTATTCATCATGTGTGTAGCAAAAGTATGTCTTAGAACGTGTGGACTTTTCTTTTCTAAATTCGTATGAGAACTAAGATAATTATTAATTATT
>JBKCEW010000182.1:0-12508 GCA_046304235.1 Crocinitomicaceae bacterium
CCCTATTTTAGTTTTAATTCTTTTAGCATAAATATTGCTATTTTGATTGCTACCAGTTATTTGAAGATTTGAACATTCAAAAAAATGAAACTTTTTAATATACTTATTCAATTCAATTGGTTTAATTCCAGTTATATCTGGGAATTTAAATAATTCAATATCTTTCGTAGTGATTTTAGCATAACTCAAATATTCATTATAATTTAATTGTTTTAAATTCCTGAAATCAGGCAATACTAAACGCCCTTCTAAAATACTATTCTCACCAAACTCTAGATGTAACTTATCGATGGTTAATTGTTTCAAAGGTTCAGTAACTTCAGCTTTCAATTTACAAACTTGATTCATCCCTTCTAATTCTGAAGCAAAAAAGCGAATATCCTTCATATTGACAGAACTATTCTCAACAATTGCATCAAAATGAACTTTATCATCAAAAAACAGAAAATCGTCCCATTTCGAATAAAGCATATTGAATTTAGGAAGATAAGCTTCGGAACGATTTGTTTTTGTTCTTAATTCCTTGACTCGTATACCCTGATCACTCACCTTGATATAACCTGCAAAACGCTTTATATTAAACCCACATCTTTCATGTAATGACAAATGCTTAATAGCAGCTTTTATAGTTCCATGATTAAATGAAAAATTATCTGCAAAAAGATATAATTTTTTAAGGTGGATGTGTTCGTAATCGATTTGACCCATTTTCTTTTCATATCGATAATCGTCATATTTTAAATCTATGTCTTTCAACGAAATTTGATCAACTCTTACAATATATGAAGTGGATTTTTGAGAATCATTAGTTGTAAAATAATCGATTATAAAATCATAATTAAATTTACCTGTCTTAGCATTTTGATTAAAATGAAAAACACCTTGATCTATTTTTAGTTGTCTTAAACGAATCTCCTGTTTTATCTGATTTATACCTTTTAGAGTTACAAATAAAGATTTCATGTAGGCAATCTTCTCCCCTTTTCGATCTTCAATATTGACACCATCAAGAACTATGCGATTGAAAAAAACAATGGAAACTCTTTTTATGCTAACCCTTGTATTCAGTTCTTTAGAAAAATAACTTGTTGCTCTCTGAGCTAAATAAGTTTGCACCGGACTTGTGCGAACAAAAAAAGCAAAACAAATAAAAAACACTAAGAACCATTCCAATGAGATAGTGGCAACTTTTCCTAATAATTTAAGTAATTTTGACATCGAATCTATTTTGTTTAAGACTTGAAAGAAAAATCAATCATCATCTTAGGCATTGAATCATCTTGTGATGATACATCAGCCGCAATTATCAAAGATACAACTATTTTATCAAACGTTGTTGCTGGTCAAGAAATTCACAAACAATATGGAGGAGTTGTTCCAGAATTAGCTTCAAGAGCACATCAACAAAATATAATTCCAGTAGTTGATGCGGCAATCAAAAAAGCAGGAATAAAAATAGATGAAATCGATGCGGTTGCCTTCACAAAAGGACCTGGACTACTAGGTTCTCTTGTAGTTGGAACTTCTTTTGCGAAAGCTTTTGCCCTAGCCAAAAACATTCCATTGATTGATGTTAATCACATGTATGGTCATGTTTTAGCACATTTCATTACAAACAATAATATTCAAACGCCCTCCTTTCCTTTCTTATGCCTAACGATTTCAGGTGGACATACTCAAATTATTTTAGTTAAATCCCATCTAGAAATGGAAATCATTGGATCGACCATCGACGATGCCGCTGGTGAAGCTTTCGACAAAACAGCCAAATTATTAGGTTTCCCATATCCAGGAGGCCCTCTCATTGATAAACACGCTAAGGCAGGCAATCCATTGGCATTTGAATTTGCAAAACCTCAAATTCAAGGATATAACTACAGCTTTAGTGGCTTGAAAACTTCTATTCTTTATTTTTTACAACAAAAAATGAAAGAAAACCCTGATTTTGTAAAAGAAAACCTGAATGATATTTGTGCCTCTGTACAACATACGATTATAGAAATTTTATTTAAAAAACTCACGAAGGCTAGTAAGGAATTAAAAATGAACCAGATTGCAATCGCTGGCGGAGTTTCTGCAAATTCAGGAGTTAGACAAAAACTAAAAGATCTTGGAGAAAAATACAACTGGTCTACCTATATACCCGAATTTCAATATTGTACTGACAATGCTGGTATGATCGCAATTACGGGTCATTATATGTATAAACTTGGTTTATTTACAGATCAAAGAGTTAGTGCTGGTGCAAGAATTCCATTTCAACGATAATTTATGTCACAAAATTTTCCTCCAAAATTTATTGAAACAGTATTAAACGATCCATTTTTAGAAGGTGAAAAGTTATTAGATTCATTGGACTCTACCTCTCCAATTGCTGTTCGTTTAAATCCTTTCAAACAACCTCCAACGTTCGAGATTAAAACAATGGTTCCTTGGTGTGAAAATGCTTTTTTTTTGAATGAGAGACCAGTCTATACTTTAGACCCTTTATTTCATGCTGGATGTTATTATCCACAAGAAACGGGATCTATGTTTTTAGATTATGTTCTGAAAAACATCTCACTACCTGAAGAACCTATCATACTAGACTTATGTGCTGCACCTGGCGGAAAAAGCACATTAATCGCTTCATTTCTAAAAAACAAAGGATTATTAGTGAGCAACGAGGTTATTCAATCGCGCGCTCAAATTCTT
The DNA here is from genome assembly GCA_046304235.1 of Crocinitomicaceae bacterium. Lineage (GTDB taxonomy): Bacteria > Bacteroidota > Bacteroidia > Flavobacteriales_D > Crocinitomicaceae > CANHVK01. The sequence continues at coordinate 2,695 of JBKCEW010000182.1, forward strand.
AAAGAAAATATTATCAAATGGGGAACCTATAACAACATTGTCACGAATAATGACCCTAAAGAATTCGGTAAACTCGATCAAATTTTTGACGTATTAGTTATTGACGCTCCTTGTTCTGGAGAAGGTATGTTTCGTAAAGACCCTAAGTCAAGAAATGAATGGTCTGAAGAGAATGTAAATTTATGTGCTTCCAGACAAAAAAGAATTGTTGCAGATTGTTGGGATTCTCTTAAAAATGGAGGGTATTTAATCTACTCCACGTGTACATTTAACCAACACGAAAATGAAGAAAACATTCAATGGATAATGAATGAATTTGATGGGGAACTCATTGATTTAAAAACACATTTATTACCAAAAGGAAGAAATAATATTGGTAATTATGGCTTGCCGTCAAAAGTTCAAACAGAAGGATTTTATATCGCTGTACTTCGAAAAAAAGGAGAACCAAACGAACAATATTCAAAAAAAACAAAAATAAACCAAGATAAAAACATCAGTAAATTCAAAGAATCTAATGAGTTAAGATCATATATAAATGTTGACAATTTAGAAATATTTCAGTTTAAAGAACACTTGTTTGGGGTAAAAAAAGAATTTACAGAGTTGTTTTTTTATTTGAAACAAAATTTGAAAATAATTCACTTTGGTACTGAAATTGGTGAAATCTCAAGAAAAGGAATTATACCTCATGAATACCTTCCTTTTTCTATACTTATTAGCAGCGAACTTCCTAAAATAGAACTTACCAAAGAGCAAGCGCTTCAGTATTTAAAAGGAGAGACTTTTCAGCTTGCGGGTACAAACGGATACAATCTAATTACGTATCAACATCAAGTAATAGGATTTATCAAACACCTTGGAAATCGATTTAACAACTTATACCCAAAAGAATGGCGTATCAGAATGAAAATTAATTGAATTATTTTTCAAATACTTCCAAAATTGGTTGACCAGTGGTAGTAGCAGGCTGTGCAATATTAAGCATGGGAGCTAAAGTTGGAACAATATCCGTAATATCTATATGTCTATAGACTTCTTTGTTTTTAATATTTTTTCCATAAAACAATAAGGGCACTTGAGTATCATAACCAAAAGGACTACCATGTGAAGTTCCTTTTTTACTTTCAACTGACGACTCTTTTTTAGAGAGATATCCAGGGTTTAAAATAAATAATACATCGCCACATAACTTTTGATCAAAACCGTTAACCAACATACGACCCCAAAGATTTTCGTTCATTAAACCTTTCTGAAGCTCTGTTGAAGTAAAAACATGAAACACTTCGTTTATTTTCAATAATTTATTCTTAACAAAAAGCATTGCTTTTTCATAATCAATCGATTTTTCTTCTATCAAAGCTCTATCAAAATAAATGTTGTTATTAATTATTTTCAAAATAAAGTCAGCATTAAACTGATTTTTAACCTCATTTCTTAATTGATTTTCAAACTCATTTAACTGAAAATAACCTCCTGGCAACTTTAAATCAACTAACATCTGCGGAACAGGTAATACAGCATGATCCGCAGTTAAAAACAGCACAAAATTATCTTTTCCTATATTTTTTTCTAGAAAAGAAGTCATTCGAGCTAATTCTAGATCTAAACGAATATACATATCTTCAACTTCGTGCGAATAAGGACCAAATGCATGACCTAATATATCAGTAGAAGAATAACTCAAAGATAAAAAATCCGTATTCTGATCTTTTCCTAAATTTTGATTTTTAATTAATTCAATTGAAAAATCAGTTAACATCGTGTTTGCTGCTGGCAAATAGGTAAATAACTTATACCCTTCCTTATCAGTAAATTTATCCTTTAAAGTGTACGGAAAACCATTTGATTTAAAAACACTTTGTTCATAGATTGTTGAATCCTTGTACCAAGAAGCATATGAGCTTTCTTTAAACATAGGTTCCCAACCTTTTGAAATTGCATTTTTAGCATAATTTTTACGATTGAAGTCTTCCAACCAAGTTGACATTGAATTTGAATAAAAATTACTTGATATCAAATTACCTTCTTTTTCATCATACCAAAAACTACCATCAGATAAGTGTCCTCCCGGTAATATGGCACTTCTATCTTTCAAGGAAATAGAATATACTTTTGAATTCGGATACGTTAATTTTAATTGATCAGTAATCGTTATCGCCTTTAAATTCAAGGGAGATTTATTAAAACTGGAATCCTCGACGCAATAAACTGATCTTTTCTTTTCCCTGTCATACCAATCATTCGCAACAACCTTGTGATTTGATGGTGTAGTTCCAGTGTAAATACTCGCATGTCCGGGAGCCGTATAAGTAGGAATGTAATTAAAATGAGTATTTCGACAGTTCGCTCCATTTCTCATCAATTTTAGAAATCCCTCCGAAGAAAAACGATCTTGAAAACGATACAAATAATCATAACACATTTGATCAACAACGATTCCAACAACTAATTTTGGAGAGCTAGTTAGTTGACTTATAGAATAATTACTTGATAAGAAAAGAAATAAAAAAATGGATAATAGCCTATTCATATTACAAACAATAGATTTCGTCTGTTAAAATTAGGATAATTTAGAGACCTAAACCTTACCTAACTTTTAAATTAACGTAATAAAATCTATATTTGCCCTTTTTTCATAAAGAATTGAAAATAAAAAAGACTTAACTAAAAAATAAAACAATAATTATGCCAAAAATTATATTTTCAGTATTATTTGTTTTGCTTACTGCAATTTCTTTTGGACAATCTTCTAAATTAGTTAGAGGAAAAATAGTAGATCAAAAAACAAGCAGAGAAATTGAAGAGCTAAAGATTCAAATTCAAAATGTGAAAACAAAACAAGTTTTTAAAACTGAAACGGATGATGATGGCTTTTTCAATTTTAAGAATATCCCTTTTGGCACATATGTTTTGAAAGTAACTGATAAAGATTACGAAAAGAAAACACTTCATTCATTTACTTTAAAAGAGGAACATGCAAACAATTACACTTTCGATGAAAAAAGACCTTTCAATGTTTCATTAAAAGTTACTTGGATGTTTAATTGGGGAGATTGGCATGGAAAAGAACATTATTGGTCGCACTTATTAGCTAAAATCATTTTAAGTATTTATGGGATTTGCCTGTTATTAATCTTCTTTTATTCTGTACTTCAATTAACTCTTTCCATTGCTTACGCAAAAACAAAAGCGAAAAGAGCAAATGAAAAAACACCTGACTTTGATTTGAACAATGCACCAAAAGTAACTATTCAATTACCAATGTTCAACGAATTATATGTCGCTGAACGAATTATTGAAACTACTGCAGCATTTAATTATCCAAAAGACAAACTTGAAATTCAAGTACTAGATGATTCTACAGATGAAACGGTAGAAGTTATCGCTAAAAAAGTAGCAGAAATTGCTGCAACTGGAGTAAACATCAAACACATTCACCGAGTTGACAGAACGGGGTACAAAGCAGGAGCTTTAGATGCTGCCATGGATCGTGTTGAAGGTGAATTCATTGCAATTTTCGATTCAGATTTCGTTCCAGATCAAGATTTTCTTTTAAAAACAATTCCTTTCTTCCAAGATCCAAACATTGGTGTTGTTCAAACACGTTGGGGACACCTAAACAAAGATTATTCCATATTAACTGAGTTACAAGCCTTTGGTCTAAATGGACATTTCGCAATTGAACAAGGAGGAAGAAACAGTTCAGGGCATTATATCAATTTTAATGGAACGGCAGGAATCTGGAGAAAAACGTGTATCGAAGCTGCAGGTGGTTGGGAACATGATACTTTAACTGAAGATTTAGATTTAAGTTACAGAGCTCAAATTAAAGGATGGAAATTTAAATACCTTGAAAATGTAATTTCACCTGCTGAATTACCTATCACAATGTCTGCATTAAAAAATCAACAACATAGATGGATGAAAGGTGGGGCTGAATGTTTCATCAAAATGAGAAAAAGAATCATTACAGCTGAAAATGTTAAATTGGGTGATAAAGTACATGCTTTATCCCATCTTTTTAACTCGTCTGTTTTCTTATTTATTTTAACCTTATCATTACTTAGTCTACCGGTATTACATATTAAAGATAGTTTTAGTGATTTAAATTTATTTATCAAATTTGGTTCAATTTTCATAACAAGTACACTTTTCTTAATGTACTATTATTGGCTTTCTTACAGAGATAAAACTCAAAACAAATTAACCTCTTTCTTTAAGTTCTTTGGGAGATTTGTCCAATTTTTAGTCGTATCTATGGGATTATCACTTAGTAATACAGTTGCCGTATTGGAGGGATATCTAGGTATTAAAAGTTCATTTGTTCGTACACCAAAGTTTAATGTTGCAAAGAAAAATGAATTTAAAGGAAATAAATACGATAAAAAAAGTATTTCACTACTTACAATAGCAGAAGGTTTATTAATGTTATTGTTTGGATTTACAGCAATTAATAGAGCATTATTCGGTGACTTAGGAATGGTACCTTTCCATTTAATGTTGGCAATTGGTTATGGATTGGTGTTCTTCTATACCCTATCTGAATTAAGAGGTCAAAACAAATGATTTATAATTGAAAATCCATACAAAATTGTATTTTTACAACTATGGATTTTCAATTAGTTTCAGAGTTTCAGCCAACTGGTGACCAACCAGAAGCAATAAAACAATTAGTTTCTGGTGTAAATAAAGAAATTCCATTTCAAACCTTATTGGGTGTAACTGGTAGTGGTAAAACATTTACTGTAGCAAATGTTATTAAAGAAATCAACCGACCAACTTTAATTTTATCTCATAATAAAACACTTGCGGCTCAATTATATGGCGAATTCAAACAATTTTTTCCCAATAATGCTGTAGAATACTTTGTTTCGTATTACGATTATTATCAACCAGAAGCATACCTACCTGTAACTGATACGTATATAGAAAAAGATTTAGCAATAAATGAAGAATTAGAAAAACTTCGTTTATCTGCAACATCTTCCCTACTTTCAGGGAGAAAAGATGTTATTGTTATTTCCTCTGTTTCTTGCCTTTATGGTATTGGTAACCCTAACGAATTCGAAAAAAGCATTCTTTATTTAAAAAAAGGAACAAATTACTCAAGAAATAAATTCCTATTACGCTTAGTTGAAAACTTATATTCTAGGGCTATAGATGATTTTAAACGCGGCACATTTAGAGTTAAAGGAGATACCATAGATGTTTTTCTAGCATATGCTGATTATGCCATTCGATTTGATTTTTGGGGTGATGAAATAGAAGGGATATACTCCATTGACCCAGTTTCATCAAAAAAAATGGAAACCTTTGAAGATATAAATTTATATCCAGCTAATATATTTGTTACTAGTCCTGAAACCATACATAGAGCCTTAGATCAAATTGGAGAAGATATGGTGACTCAAGTTGCGGCATTTAAGAAAGAAGGTAAAATCTTAGAAGCAAAAAGATTGGAAGAACGTGTTTCCTATGATTTAGAAATGATTAGAGAATTAGGATATTGCTCAGGAATAGAAAATTATTCTCGCTATTTTGATCAAAGAGAGCCTGGAACAAGACCTTTCTGTTTATTGGATTATTTCCCAAACGATTACTTAATGATTATTGATGAAAGTCACGTAACTATACCACAAATTAAAGCGATGTATGGAGGTGATCGCGCGCGTAAAATCAATTTAGTTGACTATGGGTTTAGATTACAAGCCGCTATTGATAATAGACCTCTAAAATTCGAAGAGTTCGAACAAATTACAAACCAACTGATATATGTTTCTGCAACTCCTGCCGATTACGAATTACAAAAATCAGAGGGAGTAGTTGTTGAACAATTGATTAGACCTACTGGATTATTAGATCCAATCATTGAAGTTAGACCTTCATTAAATCAAATTGATAACCTTATTGAAGAAATTAATTTACGAATCAACAAGAATGAACGAACTTTAGTTACTACACTCACTAAAAGAATGGCAGAAGAACTACAAAAATACCTTGACAAAATAGGAATTGCTTGTAGATACATACACAGTGATATTGATACCATTGAGAGAGTTGAAATATTACGCGATTTACGATTAGGTAATTTTGATGTACTTATTGGAGTTAATTTACTTCGAGAAGGTCTAGATTTACCTGAAGTTTCATTAGTTGCAATAGTTGATGCAGATAAAGAAGGATTCTTAAGGGATGTAAGATCATTAGTTCAAACCGTTGGTAGAGCTGCAAGAAACGAAAACGGTTTTGTGATTATGTATGCTGATAAAATCACTCAATCAATGCAAAAAACAATAGATGAAACATTACGTAGAAGAAATCTTCAAATGAACTATAATCTTGAAAATGGAATAACACCTAAAGGATTAGCTAAAACAAAAGAACAAATACTAGAATCAACATCGGTTGCACTATCAGATAATTACAAGATTTCTGAACAAAAAGAATTTAAACAAGTAGCAGAAGGTACATTTGAATATGGTACAATATATTCAGAAGATAAAATCAAGAAAATGAAAAAAGAAATGGAAAAAGCTGCAAAAAACTTAGATTTTATCGAAGCGGCAAGAATAAGGGATGAAATCAAAAAAATGGAAGCTAACAAATAATCAATTTTAATTATTTTTACAACAAATAGGTGCCAAATGAAAATCAAACTATTTATAATCTCTTTTTTGATTTATTTCCATACCCTTAACGCTCAAAATTCACTTAGAGCTTATTTGGATGTAAAAACTTTTCAGTCTACGAAAAAAGAAACTTACCTTGAAATATTTAATAAAATAAATGCAGAAGGACTTAAATACAAAAATATTAATAACAAAGTGCTAGCAAAGGTTCTTTTAACACACTCAATCTATAAAAATGACAGCTTAATCATACAGAAAATTGATACATTATCATCAGCAAATGTTATCGATAGCTTTTACAATGATATTTATACATTAAAAACAATTTTTATAAAACCAGGTAAATATAATCTTAAGGTTACCTATCAGGATCTTAATAATGATAAAATATCAAACCCTGTTTCAAATGAAATCACTGTTAATCTTGATAATAGTGAGAATAGCAAAACAGAATTGTCTAATATACAATTAGCAGATTACATTAACATAACAAAAACCAAAAATCAATTTTCAAAATATGGTTTTGATGTATTTCCTCATCTTGGAAATTATCTTTCAAATGAATGCTCTATTTTGCCATTTTACTATGAAATTTACTCTATGAATTCCGCAAACGAGAAAGTGAAAATAGAGTATAAAATCATTCAAAAAGAGACAAATCAAATTTTTTATCAATCTAAGGATACTAATATATTTTTAAAAGGATTTGTAACTCCAATAGCACATGCTATCGATGTAAAAGAATTACCTACTGGAACTTATGATCTATCTATTTATTTTGAATGTAATAAAAATCTAGCAAATAATAAATTTGAATTTTATAGATACAATGATATTGTTTCATCGTCAGAAAAAACCACTAAAATTTTAGACCCTAACTTTCAAAAAAGTTTGAAAAATGATAGTTTAGCATTTTATGCAAAGAGCTTAATGCCAATCATGTTTAATGAAGATCAAAAAATATTATTAAAACTATTAAAAGAAAATGATAGTTCAAAAATTAGAAATTTTATTGAAACATTCTGGTTAAGTACAAGTCCAATGAATACCTTCGAAGAATGGTTAAAATATAAAAATCAAGTATTACTAATAGAAAAACTATATAAAACACATAATGTACACGGTTTTGAAACAGAGAGAGGAAGAGTGTATTTAAAATATGGGCCTCCTACAACGATAAAAACAAAAGAAACATCTCCTTCAGAATATCCTTATGAAATATGGCAATATGATAAAATCAAAAATTTCGCTAACAAAAGATTTGTATTTTACAATCCAGATGTTGTTGGGAATAATTTTCGATTACTACACAGTGATATGTTAGGTGAAATAAAGAACTTTAAGTGGCCTGGTTTACTTACTAAAAGAAATAATTCCACTATTAATGTAGACGACCCCTTAGAGGGTGGATTTGATCACTTTGGAGGTCAAAGTAGAGATCACTTTAATCAATATTGATAATGGAAGAAATTGCTATTGTCATTCTAAATTTTAATGGTGTAAAATTTTTAGAGAAATTTTTACCTAATGTTATAAAATATAGTCCAAATTCAATAATTTATGTAGCAGACAATCAATCTACAGATAATAGTATTGAATTTCTGAAAACAAATTTTCCAAAAGTTAATTTAATAGTAAACAAAACTAACGGAGGTTTTGCAAAAGGTTATAATGATGCGCTAAGAGAAATAAATGCAAAGTATTATTTACTTCTTAACAGTGATATAGAAGTTACTGAAAATTGGTTAACCCCATTATACAATTGTATTCAATCAGAAAAAATTGCTGCATGTCAACCAAAAATCCTTTCTTATTATGAAAGAAATAAATTTGAACACGCAGGTGCTTGTGGAGGATTTTTAGATAAAAATTATTATCCATTTTGTAGAGGGCGAATTTTAGACCAAACTGAGATAGATAACAAACAATATGATTTTATTCAGGAAATATTTTGGGCTAGTGGAGCGTGTTTATTAATAAAATCGGAACTTTTTCATAAATTAAACGGTTTTGACGAGGATTTCTTTGCACATATGGAAGAAATAGATTTATGTTGGAGACTTAAAAAATTAGGTTATCAAATATATGTCAATCCGGAATCGATCGTTTATCATGTAGGAGGAGGTACATTAAATTATATGTCTCCATTTAAAACCTATTTAAATTTCAGAAATAGTTTATTTATGATACTTAAAAATCATGAAGGAATTTATTTCTTTAAAATACTCAAAAGATTAATTCTTGATGGATTAGCTGGAGTTCTTTTTTTATTACAAGGTCACCCAAAGCATACGATAGAAGTAATAAAAGCACACTTTGCATTCTATAAAGATTTCTTTAAAATGTTAGCTAAACGAAATGAAATAAAAAAACAAAAGACTAATTTAAATAAAGTAGGTTTATATAATGGAAGTATTTTGTGGGCAAAATATATTAAAAGAATAAAATCATACAATCTATTAAATCATCGATTATTCTCGAATTCTTAATTATCTAGACTTTTTAATTTATATGTTTGCCAATCATCAGATTTAATCCCATTTTTAAAAGTTCCAACTGATTCAAAAACATCATCTTTGTAATAGAAATAGATTTTCCATACACCAACTTTTTGATCATTTAAATATTGTCCTTTTTCTTCAACTCGACCATCATTATAGTAATCAATATAATCTCCATTAAGTTTACCTTTTGAAAAATTTGTTTTCTTTGATAAAAGTCCAGAATCAAAATATTCAAACCATAAACCATCCTTAACATCATCTATAAAATTTCCTTTTTTAAATAAATTCCCTGAAGGATAAAAATATTTTGATTCATGTTGTTTAAATCCATTAATATAATTTTCTACACTAATAAGTTTATTGGAATCTGCATAATCTTCTTTATAACCATTTAGTTTATCTAAAAAATATATTGATTTAGTTAAAATAAATCCGTTTTCATTATAAAAATTGAATAACCCATGCCTCAAACCATTAGAATAACTACCTTCTAATTGAACTTTTCCATTAGGGTAGTATAAAATTTGGGTGTTAATCAATGTATCATTTACATAATTAGAAAAAGATTTTTTAATACCTGTTTCGTAAAAAACTTCTACATTACCATTCATTAAACCATTTTTATAATTAATCGTCTGTTCTAACTGTCCATTATCATAATAATAATCCCAAGATCCA
>JBKCEW010000183.1:0-8764 GCA_046304235.1 Crocinitomicaceae bacterium
ACAGTTTGGAGTACAGTTTGGTAGTTGTTTTGACATAAAAACGACAATTTTAAAATTTTAAATATTTGATTTTGAGGTTTTTAATTTTAAAATTCAGTTTTCATAACCCTGAGGTCACGAGTTCAACTCTCGTACCCGCTACTTTCAAAGGTCATCGTTTCGATGGCCTTTTTTGTTATATTTAAGTTCTTTTAAAGTATATTATAATATAAAAATAACACCTATGATTTACCTAATTTTAGTTTTAACAATTATTTCAATTGTAATTTCTTTAGTATCGCTTTCCAAAAACAAATCAATTAATCCTCAGGAATTTTTAGACACGTTTAAAAGCGTGCTTCAAGCTGAAATGAAAGAAAATCGGGCTGAATTGTCTACTGAACTTCGTGAAAACAGAAAAGAGTTAACATCAAATTTAGAATTATTGACTTCTAAAATGGAAGAAAAATTAGCAATGATTCACGAGGGGTTATCTAAAAATGCTAAAGAAAATAGAGAAGAATTAGCGAAAACGTTGAAGGATTTTAGTGATACTTTTTCAAGCAATGTTCGTGATTTTAATGAATTACAAAAACAAAAGTTTGATGCAATGGCATTAAAACAAGATGAACTAGTAAAATCAACCGAATTGAAATTGGAAAAAATGCGTGAAACAGTGGACGAAAAATTACACAAAACATTAGAAGAGCGTTTAGGGCAATCGTTCCAATTGGTAAGTGAAAGACTAGAGGCGGTGCAGAAAGGGTTAGGTGAAATGCAAACATTGGCAAATGGAGTAGGTGACTTGAAAAAAGTATTGAGTAATGTCAAAACAAGGGGGGTATTAGGTGAAATTCAATTAGGAAATATTCTTGAACAAATTATGGCTCCTGAACAATATGAAGCAAATGTCAAAACAAAACAAGGTTCGAATGATTTGGTAGAATTTGCGATTAAATTACCTGGTAAAGATGATAATGGGAAGGAAGTTTATTTGCCGATTGATGCTAAATTCCCACAGGAAGACTATATCAGACTCCAAAACGCCTACGAAGTAGGTGATGTACCAGGTATAGATTCAGCCTCAAAAGCACTTTCAAATGCAATTAAAAAATTTGCTAAAGATATACGCGACAAATACATCGATCCTCCATACACAACAGATTTCGGGATTCTTTTTCTACCTATAGAAGGTCTTTTTGCTGAAGTTGTTAGACAACCAGATTTAGTAGCAATTCTACAACGTGAATACAAAATCATTGTGACAGGTCCAACGACTTTGGCTGCAATGCTTAATAGTTTGCAAATGGGCTTTAAAACATTAGCAATCCAAAAAAGAAGCAGTGAAGTTTGGCAAATTTTAGGTGCGGTAAAAACAGAATTTGTAAAATTTGGTGATGTGCTTGATAAAGCTCAAAAGAAAATCAATGAGGCAAACAAAGAACTCGATAATTTGGTTGGAACACGAACTCGATTAATGTTGTCAAAATTGAAAAAAGTGGAGGAATTGCCAATAAGTGATACGGATAATTTACTTGAAGATAATTTAGATTCAGAGTTAGAATAGTTGATTTTAAGAATGATACAATAAAATTGATTAATTGCAAGCTTGCAAAAAAGAGAATCGTAAAGGTTAATCAACGAATTTTGAAATATAAATTTAAAACGAATTAACCATGAAAAACAAAACAACACTTTACAACTTCATCTTAGATAGAAGTGGTTCGATGTCTGGTATGGAAACAGTAGCAGTACAAGGATTTAACGATCATTTAAAAACGATTCGTAATTTACAAACTGAATTTCCGAATCAAACCTTTTTATGTTCGCTAACAACATTTGATAATCAAATTGAAACAATTGTAGAAGCGTCTCAAATTTCAGAAATTTTCCCAATTGAAGTTGGTCAGTATTCGCCTAGAGGAATGACCGCTTTGTTAGACGCGATTGGAAAAAACATTCATGATATAACTGAAAAATACAAACAACTAATTGATTCAGATGAAATGTCAGTGGTGTTTGTGATTATAACAGATGGACATGAAAATGCTTCTCAATTTTTTTCCTATCATGATATTGCTCAAAAAATCGCTCAATTAGAAAACACTAAAAAGTGGACTTTTACTTTTATTGGAGCTGATTTTGATGCTATTCATACTTCACGTATGTTGAATATTAAAACTGAAAACACAATTAATATAAACAAATCAGATTATGCTTGTATGTCGGCAGAAATCAATGAACAAATGCATACGTATTCAAAATACAAAGAAAGAGGAATAATTAAAAACAGTTTTTTCTCGAAATAATATTTCAAAGATTTCAATTATATTTAGTCAATCAACCCTAATCAATGAAAGTAATTTTAACACGAACGGACGATTTTAAAACAGAAGATTTTGAAAATGTATTGAATTTACTTAACGCTTATCCAGGTACCATCGATTTTATTGACGGTGGTACCTTGGATTTAGATGATTCGCATGGATTTAGAATATTTAAGTCGAAAACTACTTTTGAGAATCAAGAGCAGGTTCTACATTCTATATGCATGAGTGAGGAAATGGTATATAGTTACAAACGTCCCGTGTTTCCTTTCAAGAAAAATGTATATACTTGGAAACAATTATTTAACACCGTTGAAGTTTATAAAAAGGAAAATGAAATCGATTCGAATGATTTTGTTTTTCTTTTGACAAATCAATACAATGATAAAAATTGGTTTGCTTTTATCGGACCTTCTATGCGTACCGGTTTTATTCATACAGATGATTGGCCTTGGTTTTTCGGGGACACAACAGAAATTCGATATCCAATTGCTTATGAGGTGATTGCGTGGGTAGTTCGTGGATTAATGTATAGTGATCAAAAAGAGGTTGTAGGAGGATTTCATAAGAAAACAGTTGGTTGTATCAATGATTTCTGTAAAAACAAAAAAGAGATTACCATTAAAATGCGAACAGCTGATGTGTGCGAGGATTGTATGCAAGTAATGAAAAATAAGGATGTTCCTCCACATTATTTGAATCAACTTTTTAGTGTAATGGATGGTATTCGTTCTAATTTGATGTTTAGAAAGCGTATTTCTATTATTAACAAACCGAGCAGAATTAAAATTGATTTAGAAGCAAAAAAAATATTCTTGGTCGACTTTGGTAATTTAGATATCCGATTGAATCCAAAAGAATTGAGTTTGTATTTATTATTTCTGAGGCAAAAAAATGGCATCGCCTTACATTCTCTTTTTGAATGCAATGATGAATTATTGCAGATTTACAAAATGATCAGTGGACGTGAAAATATTGACGAGATGGCTAGAACCATTTATTTATTAACCAATTATTTAGGTGGGGAGCTACACACAACCATCTCGCGTATTAAAAGTAAATTCATCAAAGCACTTGGTAGCGAACTAGCAGTGAATTATTATGTTCAAGTTTTACCAACAGATGTTCATGGTATTCCATTGAATAGAGAAGGAGTAGAAGTGACTTAATAATGAATTAAAAAATAATCCATTTTTATTGTAAGTATTTAATCAAGGGACCGTATTATATTTGTTGTTTTATAGTTTCACAAAATCGTATGATGGTCATAAATCTTTTTGGTGATGGAATGTATTACAACATCATTGAGTTGTCAGAGAAAGAATTGGACAAGATTAAGACCATTAGCGATTTATCAGAAACACCGATTGAGCAATTACTTTTTGACTTGTCTGTTTTAGAAAATTTAGGGTATGATTCCATAGCTCAATTTCCATCCGTAGCATCTGGAGGTGGAATTCGTTTTGAAAAAGAAACCAAATTTGAATGGAAAGGAAACCGCAAAACCTTACGTAAATTTCCAATCACGGAACTTTCAAACGATGATCTACTTTTTCCAGCCTATTTAATTAACGAAATCAATCATAATTTAGAACAATATCAAGATCCTTCTAAGATTAGATTTATCCTAATTGAAATTATTCGAGGAAACCTCGGTAAATATTCCTTGGATGACACTACTCAACTTGAAGATGTAACGTTTGAATTTACCAACATACAACATCAACATATTTCCGAAAGACTCCTAACAAATATTCGCCACCAAGGTAAAAAACTAAAGAACAAAGCAAAGGATGGGGTGATTTTAAAGCAGTATGGGGTGAGATTGGGCTGAGAAATCTATTTATTATATGGATTGAATAATTTTTATATCAAAAATTAAATTTCAAACAAAAAAAGCGAGAACTTATATTCTCGCTTTCTAGTGACCTCGTAAGGATTCAAACCTTAAACCTCTACAGCCGTAATGTAGTGCTCTATTCAGTTGAGCTACGAAGCCATTTGTGAGTGCAAATATAGCTGTTTTATCTAAATTTGCAAATACTTTTTTTAAAATTATTCTATTTCTGCATTCAAACCTCTATCTAATAAGGCAGTACACAATTGCTCTAAAGTCTCATACGAACCTCTTTTAACACTACATTTGCCTTTGAAATGAATTATCCAAGTGCATTGCACTGCTTGTTCTGGTTCATGTTTGCAAACTTTTTCTAGTGTTTCAATTACAAAATCAAAAGTGTTATAATCATCATTATACACGATTAAATCCATCTCACCAACCAATTGTTCTAAAACTTCAGTATTATATGATTCTTGAACTTGTGCCATAATTTTAAATATTACTTTATGTAAAAGTAAAATCTAAACGTAAGTATAGCAAAAAAAAGTTTCAATCTTTATCAACGCTTTTGATTTAATAAAGATCTTGAAAGAAAAAATTAATAGAACACAGGGCAAATGTGTAAATTTGTTTTTCTTTAAAATAAACAAATTATGATTTCGGTAGATGCAATCGGTGTTGAATTCAGCGGAAAAACCTTATTTAGTAATGTTTCTTTTGTAATAAATGAAAATGATAAGATAGCCTTGATGGGTAAAAATGGAGCAGGGAAGTCTACATTACTCAAAATTTTAGCAGGAATTAATAAACCTTCTCAAGGTCAAGTCTCTGCGCCGAAAGAATATCGAATTGCCTATTTACCACAACATTTGTTAACGGAAGACAATGCAACCGTTTTTGAAGAGACAAGTAAAGCCTTTAATACCATCTTTGCGATGCGTGATGAAATTGAAGCGCTCAATAAAGAATTAGAAACAAGAACTGATTATGAATCAGATGATTATTATAAAATCATTGAACGTGTATCAGAATTGAGTGAACTTTATTATTCTATTGAAGATACCAATTACGAAGCAGAAGTTGAAAAAGTACTCAAAGGAATGGGGTTTTTACGTTCTGATTTCAATAGACCTACTTCTGAATTCAGTGGTGGATGGCGTATGCGTATCGAATTAGGCAAGATTTTATTACAAAAACCTGATTTGATTTTATTGGATGAGCCAACGAACCATATGGATATAGAATCGATTCAATGGTTAGAAGATTTCTTAGTGAATCAAGCGAAAGCAGTAGTAGTTATTTCTCACGATAAAGCGTTTGTAAACAATATTACTACAAGAACCATTGAGGTTACGATGGGTAGAATTTACGATTACAAAACAAATTATTCTCAATATTTAGAGTTACGCAAAGAACGCCGTGAACAACAACAAAAACAATACGACGAACAACAGAAATTTATTCAAGAACAAACCGAATTTATCGAACGTTTTAAAGGAACCTATTCTAAAACATTACAAGTGCAGTCTCGTGTGAAAATGTTGGAGAAATTGGATATTATTGAAGTAGATGAAGTAGATACTTCTGCGATTAAATTAAAATTTCCTCCAGCCCCACGTTCAGGAAATTACCCTGTAATTGTGCGTGAATTATCTAAATCTTATGATGATCATGTAGTATTTAACAATGCTGAAATCACGATTGAAAGAGGGCAGAAGTTAGCCTTTGTTGGTCGTAATGGTGAAGGTAAATCTACGATGATCAAAGCGATTATGAATGAAATCAAATTTGAAGGTTCTCTTGAATTGGGACATAACATACAAATTGGTTATTTTGCTCAAAATCAAGCATCTTTATTGGATGAAAACTTAACAATCTACGAAACAATCGATCAAGCTGCAGAGGGAGACGTTCGCTTAAAAATCAGAGATTTACTAGGTGCGTTTATGTTTGGAGGGGAAGAAAGTACGAAAAAAGTGAAAGTGCTTTCTGGTGGTGAAAAAACACGATTAGCTATTTTGAAATTATTACTTCAACCTGCTAATTTGTTAATTCTAGATGAGCCTACGAATCACTTAGATATGAAAACAAAAGACATCATCAAAGATGCTTTAAAAGAATTTGACGGTACTTTGATTTTAGTTTCTCACGACCGTGATTTCTTGGATGGATTAGTTACTAAAGTGTTTGAATTCGGAAATAAACGAGTAAAAGAACACTTTGAAGACATCAATGGTTTCCTAGCTATGAAAAAAATGGAAAACTTAAGAGAAATCGAAAGAAAAGGGTAAAAAAAAGTGGTTTTTTTATTTCCCCCTTTGAAGGGGGATCAAGAGGGATGACGATTTGGTAATTTTGTCACCTCCCTTAATCCCTCCTCAAGGAGGGAAAAAAATTTCAATCCCGAATTAATAAGGTAAGATTTTATTTCACCAATGTTCCAGATTTCCCGTGATTGATTAACTCAATGTAAAAAATCAACGATTGAAAAGGAGGGATGTCATAACGACGTGTTTGCGGATTATACATACCTTGCTCACCATATCCCATTTGATAAGGAACATAAAGTTTGTAAGTTCCTCCTTTTTTCATTAAAGGCATACCTTCTTGCCAACCAGGTATTACTGATTTTAAAGAAAAAGGATTTAAAGGTTGTTTATATACTTCTACCATATCGAACGAACTTTGAAGCGTATCACCTGTTGCACTCATTAAAATATAATGCGCTAATACATCATCTCCAGCTTGTGGGTTGGTTCCTGTTCCCTCTTTGATAGTTTCTACAACAACTCCATTTTTAGAGATTTTAACTCCCTTTTTAGTTTTGGCTTCTTCAATCATATTCAATCCGTTGATCTTATACATATCAAACATGAAATTTTGAATCATCATAGATTGCTCATCACGCTTGATTAAAGTGTCACGTTTTTGAATAGCATGTTTAAACCCAATTTGAACTAATTTCAAATCTAATTTATCTAAACCATTGTTCTTTTTCCAAGAAGTATTAAAGATCATTCCAGAAAGTTTACCAATACATTCAGACCCTTGATCTGCATATTTAGCATCAAACCCTTTTCTAGTTGGACCATATAACTTCATTAAATTGTTTTTACAAGTCTCATCAAAAGCTTTATCATTTTTCAAACCGTCAGCAAAACCAACAATAATTTTATCTAAATTATATTTATTGTAATTTGGATCACCTGATTCCGAAATAGCACGTGCATGATCAGCACCTAAAGCATATGAAATTTTATCCTTAAAACTTTTAAGATTAATATCTTCCGAATCAGAGTTTTCATTAGAACAAGAAACTAAAATAGTCGAAGCAATTAAGTAGTAGAAAAATCTTTTCATTAGTTTTTCACTTGTAATAATTCAACATCAAAGATTAATGCCATATACGGTTCAATTGCACCACCTGGGTGTGGATGAGCCCCATAGGCTAAATCTTGAGGAATGTATAAACGGAATTTAGAACCTTCTTTCATCAATTGTAATGCTTCCGTCCATCCTTTGATTACTTGATTTACACCAAACGAAGCGGGAGTTCCACGTTGTACTGAGCTATCAAACACAGTTCCATCGATTAATGTTCCGTGATAATGAACTTCTACAACATCTGTCGCACTTGGTGATTTACCATTTCCTTCAGTAATAACTTCATATTGTAAACCAGATGCAGTTGTGAAGATTCCTTCTTTAGCTTTATTTACTTCTAAAAATTGACTTCCAATCTCTTTATTTTGAGCAAATTGCTTTTCACTTTGTTCTTGTAAATAAACTTGAATTATATTTTGAGCTTGTTCCATTGTGAAACGAGTATTAGAAGAACCAAAAGCATCTTTAATTGCTTCTGAAATAACTTCTGAATTCAAATCATTTAAATTTTGTTGTTTTAAACTTTCTGCGATACTCATTCCTACGCAGTAACTTACATCGTTTAATTCTATAGACATACCAATAATTTTTCAGCGAATTTACGAAAATAAATCTGTCTAGTTTTTACAAACGTATATAAAAGCAGGTGGTATATTGAATTGTGTAAAATCCATTATAACGTTTGAAAACATTTTATGAAACAAACGTTTTTGGTTAAAAGAATATTGAAACTGTATAAAAGTACCTTTTTCACCTATAAGTGCTCTAAATGAATGGAGTAGAGTAACAATTTTCTTTCCTTTAAAATTTGATAGTGGAATGGAGGAAATTAAATAATCAACTTCTAAATAACCTTTATGTATTAAATATTCTTTTAAATCTTCTGCGCTTCCGTTAATTAAAACAAAACGAGAATCATTCATTTCATTTTTAAGCTTATGGTAAAATTTTTCATTTAATTCAAAAGCGATGAAAATAGCATCTTTATTAAGCTTTTTAATGATTTTCTTTGTAAATGAACCAGTACCTGGACCAACTTCCACAATAAGTTTTGCTTTTGAGAAATCTATATGCTTCACAATTTTTGAAGCTAAAATGGGGGTGCTAGGAAAAAAAGAGCCCACTGTTTGAGCTCCTTTAAAAAATTGATACATAAATGAGATAATGGTTTTCATCTCATAAATTAGTTTAAATTAACGTAATTGCATTTTTCCATTATTGTAAACACCGTAAA
>JBKCEW010000184.1:0-9392 GCA_046304235.1 Crocinitomicaceae bacterium
TTCTTGAACTTCTTGATGTGTTGTTAAAGTTGGAATTACATAAAATAACTGTTGGAAAGTGATTGATCCTGGGCGTAATATTTTAGGTGAATTTTCATCAAAATGAACAATTGTAGATTCAATTCCTTCTTCACAGTCTCCACCATCTAATATAAAGGAAATAGCCCCTTTAAAATAATCATATACATGAATTGCTTTAGTTGGACTAATTCGATTCGATGGGTTTGCACTTGGAGCAACCAAAGGATAATCAAGTTGTTTTAGAAGTTCCAAGGTTAAAGGATGATTAGGAATTCTAAATGCTGCATAATTAGAACCAGCAGTTACATAGTCTGGAATTAATTCATTTTTTTTAAGTAAAATTGTTAATGGTCCTGGCCAAAATTGATCAGCTAGTTCGTAGGCTTCTTTTGGAATTTCTTTAATAAATTGCTCAATCTGTTCAATTGAATGACAATGTATGATTAAAGGGTTATTTTTTGGTCTTTGCTTTAATTCATAAATTTTCTCAACTGCTTCTTTATTGAAAGCATTTGCAGCAAGTCCATATACTGTTTCTGTTGGGATGGCAACTAATTCTCCTCTGTCTAAGAATGATTTCGCAAGATGTATATCTAATTTAATTTCTTTCATCTTAATTACTTTAAGGATTACAAAAAGAGCAATACATTGGATCTTCTGTTTTGATTCCTCTCGGATAGAGGATATCTTCATGATGGTTACATGAATTACAAACTTTTATGTGTTTTAAAGTAGATTCCGTCTTCAAACCACATTGAGCACATGGTAGACCTTTGACTACTTCTTGCACTGAAAATCCAGGTGTTTCGCAGGAAGGACAAAATGAATTGAGTTTTTCAAGTAGTTTAATAGTTGTTTCTTCGATTACTTTCATTCTTGTCGGATTACAATGCGCGCGCATGTCGGTTTCGATACTGAAAGATTCATTTAGTAACTCACTTTCTTGAATTAATTGATTTAGACTATTTAAATCATCTAATCCTTTTTCTATTCTTTCTTTGCTTTTGAAAATTACCTTGTGTGATGGAAATTGAACCTTTTCTAAAAAGTCTGATAATTGTTCAGCATTTGGATTTTCAATTTTATTATAATTTGTTTCTGTAGAAATATGTTTAGCCCATATGATTAATTCTTCATTTCTACTCATGAAAACTATAAGTTCTTCATTTGCAGGGATAAAAAATAGTGTAGGATGAGGCCCGAAAGAACCTTCGCTTGAAATAGCAAAATCAGCATTTGTTTCATTGAAAGCCATTCTACATTTTTCAATGGCTGCTTCATAAGGAGTAAGGATACGTTCAATTTCTCCAGAAAACGTTCCTAATTGATCGGTATCAATGTTACATGATAAAAAGGTAGAGTCAAATTTAACATCAAAAAGTGGCTGAATCACCCTTACTTTTTCATGTTTAGAAGCGACTACGATCGTTTTATTTTTTAACCAATCTCTAATCATTCTGTTAAATTACAGAACAATTAAAAAAGATTAACCATAAAAACAATTGAATGATTTAATGAAAAGTATAATAGATTTTTATGGATTTAATATCCGGTAACAATTTTTGCTTTTAAATCAAAAAGTAGATTATATAACCCAAAAAAAGTACGATTTATATACAAGAAATGTTTTGATCCTCGATTACCATTTAGTTTTTTGAGTGTATCGTTTTTCATTACTTGCTCACCTAAGTTGGCAATTTGAGCAAAAAAAGTAGCGTCTGAAAAATCAAAGGTTTCTTGTCTGAAAGGCTGTGTAAACAAACTTAATAGTTCATGGAAAAAATCTGCGATTAATTTGATTTCTTCGGGGGTATCATCTGGTCGAATAATTTCAAGCTTTCGCATACGAGTAATATATTCCGTTTCGTTATTTAAGATTTCTGGTCTTACTAATTCGAAATAGGGGGTGTAGAATTCTTCAGGGATTTGTTTCAAACAACCAAAATCTAATGCGATTAATTGATGGTTTTCGTTGATTAAAAAATTCCCAGGATGTGGATCAGCATGCACTTCGCGCATTTGATGAAATTGAAACTGGTAAAAATCCCAAAGTGCTTGACCAAGTTGATTGAGGTGCTCTTGTGTATTTACTTCTTTAGCGTATTCAGACAAATGTTTTCCATCCATCCACTCCATTGTAAGGATTTTGGAAGTAGAAAACTCAGAAAAATATTGAGGGAAAATAATATTTGGAATATGTTTACATGCATTTGCAAAACGTTCACTTTGAGTTAATTCTAATTGATAATTGGTTTCTTCCAACAATTTGTTTTCAACTTCTTTGAAATATTTTTCAGTATCACTTCCTTTAAGATTAAACATCCGCATCGCAAAAGGTTTCACCATTGCTAAATCTGATTTTATGCTGTCGGCAACACCTGGGTATTGAATTTTAACAGCATATATTTTATCTTCTTTTGTTGCTTTGTGAACTTGTCCAATACTTGCTGCGTGAATTGCTTCTTGTGAAAATGTATCGAAAATGTGTTCAGGGTATTTTCCAAATTGATTAAAAAACGTTTTTCGAACCAATGGAGCGGATAAAGGAGGTACTGAAAATTGAGCCAATGAAAATTTTTCGACATATGCTTGTGGCATAATATTTTTATCCATACTCAACATTTGCGCCACTTTTAAAGCGCTTCCTTTCATGTTTTTTAATCCATCATAGATATCCTCTGCATTGTTTTCGTGAAGTTTTTCTTTTGTTAAAGAAGGATTTACGAGTTTTTCACCGTAGTATGAAACATAGTTTGTTCCCACTTTCAAGCCTGTTTTTAGTAACTGTCCTGCACGTTCAATTTTTCCTGTTGGAATTTTATTCAGGCTTTTCATAATGTCGGTTTATTTAAATAGATTGAATTTTTCTTTGATTAAGAATTTACCTAAGTCAAGTAAGTTCTCTAGAGGTTTTGTTGGAATCAAATCTGCGGAAGTTGTGACGATTTTTTCAATTAGTATATCTGTTTTCTCAAAGTTTTCAGAAGTGTCATGTACCCAAAAATGTAATATGAAAAGGAATTGTATCCAATATCCTTCTTGTGTAATATTGCCAGTGTACTTTGTAAGTTGTTCAAGTAATCCAGAGGGTTGTTTTAAATCAATGTTTGCTGATATGAAAATTTTGAAAGATTTTCTTAATCCTTCTAACTGTTTTAACTTTTGAAAATCAGTAAACTCAGTGGGTAGTACCTCTAGAACGTAAGAACGATTTAGTGTGAGTACCTCAAAAAATGTAAAATAAAATGAGATTAATTTATGTTGATCATCATACTCTTTAAAAGATTCATTTTGATGAAGTAAATCAATTGTATTTTCATAAAAAGCAACCCAAACACCATGTTCAAGATGATTTAAAGAATTGTAAAACTTGTAGAATTCAGATTCTTCTATTTTATGTTTTTTACAAAAAGTATAGACATTTTTTGGTTTTTGTTCTTCTAGAACATCATCCATCCACCAAGATAATAAAGTAGATTTTGAAAGTAAATTTTCTTTTTTGCCCATAACCGTTGATTTTAAAGTATAAACAACGGGATTTCAGAAATGTTTAAATCAAAAAAATACTTGCTTGTTTAATTTTCTTGATTTAAGTGTTTGATAAATTTTTCAACAGCCAAAGCACGATGACTGATTTTTCCCTTTTCTTCCAATGTTAATTCTGCAAAGGTTTTATCAAAGCCATTCGGTATAAAAATCGGATCGTATCCAAATCCTTCATCTCCTCGTTTTTCATTGGTGATTTTCCCTTCAATTTTCCCTTCGAAATAATGTTCTTCACCTAAATTATCAATGTATGCAAGAACTGTTTTGAAACAAGCATTTCTATTGTCAACTCCCTCCAATGCTTGAAGAAGTTTATCCATGTTTCGTTCGTCACTTCTTGGTTCTCCTGCGTATCGTGCTGAATAAACTCCAGGCTCATTATTTAAGGCTTCAACTTCCAAACCAGAATCATCAGAAAAACAAGGTTTCCCATATTTTTCGAAACCAAATTTCGCTTTCAAAAGAGCGTTTCCAGCAAATGTGTCTGCGGTTTCAGGAATTTCCTCTGTATATCCTAAATCATTTAAATTGATGACTATATAATCTGATCCAACTTTTTGTTGAATTTCCACTTTTTTCTTTTCGTTCGCTGAGCAAAATAATAGTTCCATAATTCAATTTTTTATCGCTCTAATACTTTTTAAATTGCCTTCATTTTCCAATTCCAGTAAATATATTCCTTTTTCTAAATTTGAGATATCTATTTGGTTTACATATTTATATTCCATAATTATTTTCCCTGAAATATCTGATAGTTTTAGTTTGAAATTTGAGTGAGAATGCTGAATATGAAGAATATCGTTTACAGGGTTAGGGTAGATTTGAACACTTTCTAAATCATTATCATTCAACGTATTTGTTTTACATACTAATGAGTTTATTTTCTTCCAAATAGAATTTGCAAATTGAGTAGAAACCTCTCCGCTATTTTTTTGTTTTACCATTCGAACAAAAAGTAATCCGTTGCTTTTTGATAAACTGATTAATTGACCATTTTTTCCTATAGCAGAAATAACATCCGATGGAGCATCGGGAGCATAACCTCCAGGGATTACAATTTGTGAAGTTGGTAACATATAGGACGATTTACCATTCAGCCACCACAAATAACCATAAGAAGGGTTTATTGATTGTGATGAGTTTATCATGTTTTTTAAATAGTTTGTATCTTGTAATAAGGTATCCGAATCCCAAATCCCATTATTTTGAATTAACAATCCAAAACGTGCCATTGATCGTAAATTACTGAAATACACATTATCATAATCACTTTTAAACCATTTACCTTTCATTCCAATTATGGTTCCGATTTTAGAATTAGTATAATTGTCAAATGTTTTTTTTGTTGCGTTTGTTATGATTGATTCCAATAGGGTATATGGCGCATTGTGGTAAGCCCAACGTGTTCCTGGATCTGCTGTGTAACTAAGGCAGGATTTCAAAGTACAATGATTATCAGGAATTTCATCATTCAACCCTGTGGTCATTGTAAGATGGTGTAAAATCTTAATTTTACTTTCTTGTTCTTGTGTACAATTACTCCATCCCAAACCTAAATAGTTCGAGGAACTTTCTTGAATAGATAATAATTGCTCTTCTTGGGCTTTTCCTACTAAAAATGCAGTGAGTGTTTTACCTGCTGATGCCCAGTACCACAAACTATCTTTCGTAAAAGTACCGAAGTATTTCTCTAACACAATTTTACCATCTTTTAATAACATAAATCCTTTACTTTCTTGTTCTTCGAGATAGGTGTAAAAACTATCAATGTTGTTCTGACAAAAATTTAATTCAGCTGGAGCAATTGTTTTCCAAGGAAGAGTTACATCTTTTGGTGGGAAATAAAGTTGAGAAAATCCAAAATGATTTATAGTTAATAGACAGGTTACTAGTATAACATTTTTAAATAGTTGTTGCATTTTGTAAATCCTAAATTTTTATTACAAATTAATAGAATTCTTTTGGAAGTTAAAACAAGTTCATGATTTAAATGATTTAGTTGCAATGGTTATTTTAATTTAGTTAAGTGTTTGATTAATTTACTCTTTGACGTTGAATATACAAAGGTTGATTATTTTCCCTTTTATATCCTTACATTTGTTTATGATGCAATCTAATTCAACCCATTCAAATAATCCATATGAAGTTTCGGAGCTTGTTATTCATCGAGAGAATGGGAGAAACAAATTAGATTTTAAAAAGCAACATCCTATAATTGATGCACTAAAACGAATTTTTAGTGATCCGATGATTCTGCTTTTATTGATTGCAGCCACCATTTTTTTTGTAAACAAACAATATGAAGATGGTTTCTTTTTGATTGTTGCAATAGTTCTGATAATGACTATTTCATTGTATCAATTTTCTAAAAGTAAAAATGCCCTTGAAAAGTTGAAAGAGTTTTCAGAGCCATTGAGTAAGATATTAGTTGATAATAAAATACATCCTATTAAAAGTGAGTCGCTTGAAGTAGGCGATTTACTTGTTGTAGAAGAGGGGATACTCATTGCTGCAGATGGGATTATTGTTCATTCAAACGATTTTTCGGTAAATGAATCCATTTTGACGGGTGAATCATTAGTCGTTTATAAAGACAAAGACAAAGAGATTTATTCTGGGACGACTGTTTCAAGTGGACTTGCAATTGTAAGGGTTACTGCAATTGGAAACGATACCAAGTTGGGTAAAATTGGATTGAGTTTAGAAGGGATAACTGAAGAAAAAACACCATTAGAATTAAAAATTTCAAACTTTGTAAAGGGTATGGCAGCAATTGGAGTTGTTGTTTTTGTACTTGTTTGGATTTTGAATTATTTAAAGTCAAAACTGTTTTTACAAAGCTTACTCCATTCATTAACATTAGCGATGAGTATTCTTCCGGAAGAAATTTCGGTTGCTTTTACCACGTTTATGGCATTAGGAGCATGGCGATTGATGCAAAAAGGGGTAGTTGTAAAACAGATGAAGACGGTCGAAACGTTGGGGAGTGCTACGGTTATATGTACTGATAAAACGGGAACAATCACCGAGAATAAAATGACTCTAGCAAAATTATATTTTTTAGAATCCAATAGTTTACATTCACCAGAATCAATTACTAATTCACCTTGTTTTGAAGTGCTTGAATTTGCAATGTGGGCAAGTGAGTCTATACCTTTTGATCCAATGGAATTGGCAATTCACCGAGCATATAAAAATCAAACGACGCAAGATATTCGAAGTCGTTTTTCGTTGGTGCATGAATACCCCTTGAGTGGCACTCCTCCAATGATGACCCATATTTATAAAGACAAAGTGGGAGCATCAATTGTAGCGATTAAAGGAGCTCCAGAAGCGTTGTTTGCATGTGCGCAATTGACTGAAGTTGAACACCAACAATTAAATGAAGCAGTCAAACAGTTGGCGGGGGAGGGATATCGTGTTTTGGCTGTTGGAAAATCAAGTTTCAATGGAGAAGAATATCCGGAATCTCAATTTGATTTTTCAATTCAAATTCTGGGGTTAGTTGCTTTTTATGATCCTCCCAAAAAGAATTTTCACGAAGTATTGAACCATTTTTATAAAGCAGGTATAAAGGTTAAAATTATTACAGGAGACAATGTGTTAACTACAATGTCGATCGCAAAACAAGTAGGGTTTAAGGATGCCGATAAAACGATTTCAGGGGATGAGTTGATGAAACTTTCAGAGGTTGAATTGAAAAAATGTGTTGAAGAAACTACCATTTTTACACGAATGTATCCGGAAGCGAAGTTGAAAATAATTAATGCGTTGAAGTCTAATAATGAGGTGGTTGCTATGACGGGTGATGGGGTGAATGATGGGCCAGCATTAAAAGCGGCTCATATAGGGATTGCTATGGGACATAAAGGAACAGAGATAGCAAAGCAGGCAGCTTCGTTGACTTTGTTGGAAGATGATTTATCAAAAATGGTAGATGCTATTGCAATGGGGAGAAAGATTTACAGTAATTTGAAAAAAGCCATTCAATATATCATATCCATTCATATTCCGATTGTATTAATTGTTTTTATTCCGCTAGTTTTGGGTTGGATTTATCCCCATTTATTTTCACCAATACATGTCATTTTCCTAGAAATAATTATGGGGCCTACCTGTTCGATAATTTACGAGAACGAACCGTTAGAAAAAGATGCTATGCTTCAAAAACCAAAACCATTAACCAAAACCTTTTTTGATTGGAACGAACTTTCTTTGAGTATTTTTCAAGGGTTGATTATTTCGCTTGGAGCTTTAATTATGTACTATCTATCTGTAGAAATTGGACATAGAGAATCACTAACTAGAACTATGGTTTTTGTAGTCTTAATTACTGCGAATATCTTTTTAACTTTAGTGAATCGCTCCTTTTATTTTTCAATTCTAACGACACTCAAGTATAAAAACAAACTTGTTGTTTGGGTGATTTTAACAACGCTATTCTTGTTATTACTTACAATCTATATTAAACCAGTAAGTATATTTTTCGAATTCGAGTCGTTGAGTTTGATACAATTTGGAATTGCAACGTTTGTAGGTTTTGTTTCTGTAATGTGGTTTGAGGTATTTAAATTTATGAAAAGGAGTATATAGCTAAAATGATTTTATATTAAATTGATTTTTAATTAATTATATTTATTTAAAAACCATTTTTGTAAAAAAACATCATAGGTTCTAATAAATGTTCCGTTTTCATCGCTTTCTTGGTAAATCATTTCTTTTTCTAATAAAGATTCAACGCAACGTTTAACTGCTGAGGCATTGCTGAATTTATATTTGATTAAGAATTCTTTTCCAGTAACTTGGTACACTTTTTCCTCTTTTGAAATCGCTTTCAAAACATTCCATTGTTGCATTGAAAGAAGGTTTCTGTACTGATAGAAAAAGACTTCTTGATCTTTTAAGATTTTATAACAGGTCTGTTGAATATCAGTTAGTTTTATTTTTCGTTTTCCCGTTGCATATAACCTGTTGCAAACTACTTGAACAAAATAAGTATGGTGGTTTGTCCAGTTTAAAATGAAATCAATGTCTTGGTCTTGTATCGTTTTGTTGTTCTTGCTAAAATGGTTTTTGATAAATGCTTTGTATTTATCGGATGGAATAAAGTCTAAATATTCTACTTGAGTACTTGCGTAAAAAGGACGTTTGCTATTGCCGAAAATTTCCGTTAGTATGTGCTTTTTGCTTCCGCTGAAAATGAAACGGAGATTTTTAACTTCTTGAATGATTGTTCTTAAGAGTGCTTCTGTGTTTTTTTCTGGATATTCATTAATTTGTTGAAATTCATCAAAAGCAATAACGATTGGAATGTTTTGTTGTTCTAAAAACAAAAGTAATTGTTGTATGGTTTTCGGGATTTCATTTTGTTTTAAAGCGTCAAAAGAAATGGAGGGTTCACCTGTTAAAGCGTCAAATTGTATGAGTGGACGTAATTGTTTGATGTTGTTTAAAAATCGTTTTCCAATGGATTCTTTGTTAGGAAATTTTTTAGATATTTCATTGGCGAGTTGATTGGTGAAATCATTTAAATTTTGAGTAGCAAATAGGTCAACAAATAGGCACTTATAGTTATATGTTTCTTCTAATTGTTCAAATAAATGCTTAATTAATCCTGTTTTACCAATTCTTCTGATAGAGATAAGGGTTGTATTTAACTCACTTTTGATATTATTTATGAGTGAATCTAAATTGTGTTCCCGATCGCAAAAATATTCTTTTCCTTGATAATTATTGATTATGAATGGGTTTTTTTCTGTTTCTAATTTCATATTTGTTTATTTTATTATACATTTTGTATTATACATTTTGTATTATACATTTTG
>JBKCEW010000185.1:0-7958 GCA_046304235.1 Crocinitomicaceae bacterium
TTATGTAACTTATCTTCATTAACAAGTTCACGTAAGCTAATTAATTCAAATTGTCTTGCTCTTAAATAAGGAAAATACATAATCTAAATAGTGTTTGTTTTTAAACTATTAATTAGGTTATCTCTTTCTTGCTTTTTCAAATTAAGAGATAGGCATATCTGATTGAATTCATTATTTACCTTATTGAAAAAATGATTATTTATTTTCCTTTTTTTCATTTTACTAAGGAATGAGAAATTCAATTCTTTTTGTGGAATTTTTGATATAAGACCTTTACAGATTTCAAACTGATTGAATGAGTTCATTAGTGGTAGCTGTCCATAATGTTCTGTTGTAATTTCTAAATATTCTTTTGTATGAAGAATTTCCATTAAAGTTTCAGGGTTTAATTCGTTATTCCTTCTAGCTTTTTGGACTATTTCGAAATTATTAGAATTGGAATCAAAAGTAATAATGCCAACAGATTCATCATA
Source organism: Crocinitomicaceae bacterium (assembly GCA_046304235.1). Lineage (GTDB taxonomy): Bacteria > Bacteroidota > Bacteroidia > Flavobacteriales_D > Crocinitomicaceae > CANHVK01. The sequence goes on from JBKCEW010000185.1 coordinate 474, forward strand.
GTTGGAATATTTAGACAAAAGAACATCTGGAACAATTATATATACCTCATTAAAAATCTTTCTATATTCTTGAATTTGATTTGACAATCTATATTCTGTATCTAAAATTGTTTTTATTTCAAATACTTTAGAAACACCATTAAACATAGCCAAATCTGCAATCGCCTTACCAATTCGGAATTCATTAAAAATTACGGAATTGTTAGTACCTAATTCATTTTTAAGCCATTTATTTAAAAATTCGTTCTTTAAAATATATTCATTTGGATAATTTTTTTCCAAAATATGATATGTATTCCTAAGAAATTTAAGGTATGAATTTCCTTTGTTTTTTTCAATAAGATTGTATCTCTCTAGTTTAATATCAATAGAATTAAAATCGCCTTTTAGCCAACGATTTACTTCACTTCTCGAAAAAAGTGTAGAAAAATCTCTTAATTGGTTTGAAGTGAAATTCATTTTATGGGTAAATATAATAAAAAAGTGCCTTTTTCAAGATGGGATTAGCTTTCTTTAGAATTAACGATAACATAATTATAACCTTCATAAATAGATTATTTGTTTCTTTCACTAAATTGTCAATGGCCAAAAATTAGTTTAAACAATAAATATAACCAAATTAAACCAAACCTACCTATAAAAACAGGTAGGTTAACCTACCAAAAGAGGTACTATTGCAGCACCTCGAATATCAACACTTGTTTCATTTGCTTGATTAGATTGAGTTGTTTTTGAATGTTCATTTGATGTTTTTCCATTTGAACTATTTTTGAAATATTTCTTTTGACTTTATCGGGATTTGAAAGTAGTTTTTCTATTCCTGTATGGATGAGGTTTGTTAATTCTTTCAGTCGAATGAATGGAATAACGGAACCAATCAAATGCGGATAGATTGCTTTGCCCTGCCACATACCAAATAATAACCAGTACAATTCTTCTTTGTCCTGGTCATTTTCACAGAGACAAACAAAACAATTCGGACAAGGGGTTAACAGTGGCTTTCCACTGTTATTTCCCTTGTTTAAAATGAAAAAGTATGATCCTTGATATGCTTTTTCTTGTCTATAAGTAGTTAATCTAAATTGTATCATAACTATCTACTTAAAATTAAAGATTGTGCATACTGATACAAGCTTTTAAGCATCTGCTTTTTATTACAGTTCGTTTCAGTTCTAGCGTGCTCAAAAATCACGTTTAACTCTGCTTTGAGTTCATCTTTGCTCATTTCTCTGTAAAAGGCTCTAATTACTGCTGGATTGGTGCGTTTGTACATAATTCACGGTTTAAAAATTATGCTCGCCCTTTTAGGGCTTCGCCCAGATATATTAATTCAAAATAAAAAAAAAGAAAAAAAAGAAAGCCATTTCAACAAGAGGCAAATGGAAGGCTGTCAAGGTTTTTGAGAAAAAAGTGATGTAGAGATTAAAGACAGAAAGAGGAAAGATAAAAGACTGATATTAAATCTCATTAAGTGATTAAATCACACTTTATTCTCAAAACCCGTAGGGCTTGACCTTTACTGACGTTGTGGGGTGGATGGTGCGATTGCCGAGTAAATTTGCGATCTATTTTTGATTTTTTATAATTTAAAATCGAAGCGAAAACTTAATAACCACCTTTTTTCATTGCCAAAAAAGGTTCGCCAAAAAGTCTAGCGCTGTAATAAGATTGCTAATTTTTACGGTTCATTTCGCTATACAAATTGAAACTCGTCGTACCTCCTCAAACACCAATTTGTATCACGCTTCATTTCCTCAAAATTTACACAATCCAATTACTAGGCGCGGTTTTAGATCTCGGTGTCGCTATCGCTCGAAAAAAAATACGATGCTAGCATATCTGCATAGGCATTGTTTACAATGCTCGAAAAAACAAATGTGAGGGTTGCGAACATTTAAAATAAGAGGAAATATATTATGTAAGAAAAAAGGTAATGGAGCCTTCAGCAAGTGCGAGGGAAAGGCAACCTATGGAATTATTAATGATTGATGATGAATGTTTAATATAATGAAAATCATATTAACGAAGCGAAATTTTGCCTGTGGGCGCGAGCCGTCTGCGAGTTGAGCGAAGGGGGAAGTGTAGAGCGATGACGAAGTATGAGGAAACGCGGGAACGACCTCTGCTGAAAGCACGAAGGTTTGGCGGATTTTTTTGCTCTTAGGGATGGAAAAAGACAAGTGCATTTCGACAGGCTCAATGTGACGGAATAATGCTCTTGTGTGGGGAGTGGTTAAGCGGCTTTGATGAATGTAGGCAGACGTCCTCGGTAGCCGAAATGAAGCAAAGTGGCTGTGAACGAGGACTGCAAAAAATGTGACAAACCTGAAGCCTGAGCGATTTAGCAGGCGAGCCAAACACAAACGGCGACAGACCCCCAATAAAAAAAACAAGTGGATAGCATAAAGGGAATAAGCTTGTGGAATGGCTATGCTGACCACTTACCTATTTGGGGTTTTCCTGCGGAGCTTGCGATGCAGGTGGGGGGATGAAGAAGCCGTGACTGACGACGTATGAGGACGTAACAAAGAAAACTAATGGAAAGCCGTAGTGAGGAATTCTGACGAATAGGCTTGGAATGCTATATGCAAGGGCACGACGTTAGGAGTGTTTTATATACCCTTGCAGATAAGTTTTTCTTTGTAAAAGGACGAAAAGGAGGAAGACCATATTACCTTTTCTTAAATATAACCTGGAATATATTATTCTTTATTATTTATTTTCCAATACCCTTCTTTTCTACCACCAACTCTTTCTAAAATTCCTTTTTCTCTAAGGGTTTTAATATTTTTATCTATTGCGGTTGTACTTATTCCTATATGTTTTGCCATGTCTTCTTTTGTCACGTTTGGACGTGTTTCAATTAATTCCAAAAGTTTGATTTGGTTCTCTGAAAGTTCTTTTACCAACCCTTTTACCAACCCTTTTACCAACCTTTCATTACCAACTAGGGTGTTGGCTAGTATTGATACTTCGATGCCACCATTTTTCTCAATGATTGTTGGTTCTGGTAAACCATACTCCTTACATGAATTTATAATTTTCAAGGTGCCACGACCCCATGAATCAATATAACCTGATAGAAAACATGCATTCGCAATAATAGGGTTTCTAGGTCTCGAATTATGATCTATTTTTAAATCGTCAATTGAAAGACCAGTTGGTAAAACACCTTCATTCCAAATAGAAAATTGTTCATCAAATACACGCATTTGAACTGGCGCTCCCATGTATGTTCTATGAACTAATGCATTCAACAACATTTCACGAATGGCTTGAGCAGGATACATATCCTTCTCTTCACGTTGTAATCCTTCAAATTTTATAGGTCGTGTAAGAAATTTATAATTGAGTTGGATAGGAACTTCATTTAATAAATGAACAAGATTCCCTTCAACTATTTCATGAAATTTTAAATCGGATGCATCCGTTCCAAAACGACCAATTTTAACTTGAATATTTGGGAAAAAACGCGCCGGTTCTTTAGCAAATAAAATCAAAGCAGCACGCTTTAATTTACTTCCAATAGTTAAATGTAATTTGTCTAAAATCTGAAAAGTAGATAACCCTGTTGTATCAGGCATTCTACCTTTTTCTTTACTGTCTGAAATAAACTTTAAAACACTCGCTTCATCAATATCTTCTATTGTTGCATTTTCCTCCACTACATCATCCCACGTTTTACCAGCTTTTTTAAGTAGGAATTCATTTAATTCAACACCTGTTAATTCTCTGTTTGTTGCACCTGAACGCATGTAATATCTTCCGCGAAGTGAAACAGGAACCGAATAAACAGGAACTTTAATCTCAATAAAAAATGTTCCATCCAATTCATGCAAAACAACTTCACATAAAATACCTAATAGGTCGCGGATTTTATTTGGAATTGCCTCCATCAATTGCTTGTAATTCTCAACATGTAGAAGTTCTCCATTATCCTTTTTTCCAATAAATAATACTCCACCTGAAGCATTCGCAAAACCACAAACCCATTTTAAGTAATCATCGTGCCAAGATTGTTTGTATTCTATGTTCTGATTTTCGGACATTTCAACTATTTTTTATAAATGAGAATTTTTCAATTCTAACAGAGTTCTCAATTATTCTCAATTTTTAAAATTAACAAACCAAGCCGATAAATCTTTGTCTTACTAAAAAAAACTCAATTGCTTTTAATGTAACTGAATCAAAGTAATTAATTTACATTAAATTATATCAATACAAATGATAACTATGATTTTATAATATTACGCTCTATTTTTAAATCAAAAAAGGATTATGAGAACGATTACATTATTGATTTTATTGGTTATTAGCAATGGTTTATTTGCTCAATTAGAAATTCCAAAATATGAAGCTGATGATACCATTATTATACATAGAGGATACACACTTTCATATAATCCAAAGTATAAACAAGCGAATTGGGTAGCATACCTGCTAACCAACGCTTCGACTACGCTCAGCAACCGAGCAAAACGTGGTGAGTTTTTTGCTCCTGACCCATTGATACCTGGAACGAATTTAGGGGTTGATTATGCTAAATCGGGATATGATAGAGGACATTTAGCACCTGCAGCAGATATGGGGTATTCTATGGAAACAATGGTACAATCATTTTTTTATTCGAATATGTCTCCGCAAGTACCTCGTTTTAATCGTGGGATATGGAAAAAATTGGAAATACAGGTGCGTAATTGGGCAATTCAATATGATAGTTTGTACATTGTAACAGGACCGATATTTTCGGATTCGATGAAAGTTATCGGACCTCATCGTGTTGCTGTACCAAAAGCGTATTACAAAGTATTAATACAAAAACGAAATGGAAAATGGTTTGGTATTGGATTTGTTTTGCCAAATGCAAGTTTGAAAGGAGATATTAAGCAATTCGCTACGTCCATAGATAAAGTTGAAGAGTTAACAGGGATAAATTTCTTTTATTGGTTGGATGATAAATCTGAGCTAATTATAGAAAGTGTCTCTGATTTATTTTAATCTTATTTTTAAAAATAAGATGTAAAAAATCATTTGATATAATTTTGATTAAAAAAAACTAAATTACTATAATTGTAATTAATTCATTTAAATACAATTGTAATAATTAAATACAAATGGTGCGAAGACTCAACATTTTGAATGCACCTTGAGAACTTGAAACTAAAATTTCAGTTTGTATTTTTTAATTTTTATGTTATGTCAAATAAACTGAAGGTTCTCGTTACAGATGATCATCTGGTAGTTAGAAAAGGAATCATTTCACTTTTGCGAGAACAAAAAACTTTATCTCTTGATTTTTACGAAGCATCAAACTATGAAGAGCTTTTGCTCAAAATAAAAAAAGAACAGATAGATATAATTTTATTAGTAATTACTATGCCTGATTTGGATGGATTAGTTATACTTAAAAAATTATGTAGAAGAGCTCTTACACCACCAATAATTATGATAACTATGCATAATTATGACTATATAATTAGATATTCAATTAAATATGATGCTTCAGGTTTTATTCTAAAAAATTTCAAAACAAAGGAATTAGTAAAAGCAATTAAAACAGTTTTAAATGGAAATAAATACTTTGATAATATCAACCCAAATTTATTAATCAAAGATGACAAATTAAATACAAAAATTAAGCGTCTTTACAATAAAAATGAACTTCTTACTCGTCGAGAAATTGAGGTTATTTCAATGTATGTAAAAGGTTATTCGAACAAAAAAATTTCAAATGAATTGAATCTTAATTTTCGAACTGTAGAAGGACATCGTTTTAAAATCATGAAAAAATTAAATATGAATAGTTTTTCTCAATTACTACAATATGGTATTGAAAACGAGTTTTAAAACTAACTATTTGTTCTGCACGCGATAAAAAAGAACGCGACATTCTTACGAAAGAAGAGATAAACCAATTATTTAAAGTCTGTCAATCTAAAAAGGATAAAGCGATTCTTTGTTTGGTATATGGCTGTGGATTAAGAAGAACTGAAATTGATTTATTAAACGTATATGATGTAATTTTTCAACGAAATATTCTGATCGTGAGAAAAGGAAAAAATGATAAACGACGTGAGATTCCATTATCCTTAAATATTCAAACCATTTTAAAAGATTATTTAGTTAATGAAAGGCATCTATATATCGATCCTAATAATGAATTACAAGATGCTTTTTTACTCAATAATAAAGGAAAAAAATTAAGAGGTGAAGATGTAAACCGAAGATTAAAAAAATTAATTGCTTTAACTAAAAACGAAGAGCTTATCGCTAAAAACATTTCTTTACATTGCCTCAGGCACTCAATCGCTGTCCATCTGCTAGAAAACGACATTAAAATAGAATTTGTTCGTGATTTTCTTGGTCATCAAGAAATTAACACAACCCAGATTTATACTAAGCGCAGAAGAGAAAAAGACAAATTTGTAAACCTAATTTCATAACTATGAACAAAAAAAACACGATTTCTTTTGAAACATATCTGAACACGTATCATACGATACAAACGTGTAAATCCTATTTATACAACATCAATATTTTTTTAGATAAGAATCCTAAAGCTAACAATTATAACTATGCTGATATTTTAAAAGTATTACACGAAGAAAAAACAACTCGTGGTGGTCTAACAAGTGTTTATAGTAAAATTGCAGCGATAAAAAAATACTACGACTATCTGATCGAAGTTGGTATAAGAAATAATCATCCTTGTAAAAATCTAAAAACAAAGAAATCCAGTTCCTTTATCCAAACACAAGATTTATTCTCAAAACAGGAGCTGGAAATTTTACTCCAAACTGTTGCTAATAAGAATGAACATCAATTAAGACAAAAATTAATTATTTCATTTTTAATTTACCAAGGAATGTCAAGTTATGAAGTTTCAATGTTAAAAATTGATGACATAGATTTAGAAAATGGATTAGTTACCATTGCTAAAAATCGTAACAAAAACAAACGTGTAGTTGAGTTAAAATCAAAACAAATACTTTGGTTACAAACGTATTTAGAGACTATTAGAGCGAATTACCCTAAATCGTTGGATGGGATTTTAATGATTAATACCAAAGGTGAATTTTACAATGTAGCAAGTATTTTCAATCTTGTTGAAAGTTACAAACCGCTTTATTTAGATAAAAAATTAAACCCTACTAAGATTCGACAAAGTGTTATTTCAATTCTACTGAATGAATCGAACAACCCGTTGGAAACGGTACAATTGTTTGCGGGACATAAATGGCCTATGACTACTGAAAAATATAAAAACACAGATATTTTTTTAACTACAAACAAAACGAAAAATTGGCATCCTTTAGATAATGGAACACTAACAGAACACACAACAATCTCATATTAAACAAAATAAATTTTAGTGTTTCAATTTAATATAATTGTTTAAAAAACAAAAACACGTACTTCTACCTGCAAAAAACAGTAGGTAGGAGTTTAACATATATTTATATATTCGTACACGTTCTTTTACAT
>JBKCEW010000186.1:0-18224 GCA_046304235.1 Crocinitomicaceae bacterium
AATTATAAATTTGTTAAAGTTGGTATTACAGGAAGAGAACCTCAAGAAAGATTTAATGAACATTTACAAGAAATCGCTTGGGATGAAATGATTGTCGTTTATAAAACTATTTCTCACGAATATTGTAATGAAATTGAGAAAAGATTAGTTGCGAAAAAATTTGATTTTTTAACAAACGAAAGAGCTGGAGGAGGTTCTGAATTGTCTAAAGATGGATTTAATTATGTTTATTTTTTGTTAAGAGATAAAAAATAGAAATTTAAAAGGAAAGAATTTAATCGCTACCTATAAAATCAGGTAGTGATTATTTTATTGCTCTAAAATATTTTTGTGGAAATTTATTAAAATATAAGTTATGGGTTTAAAAACGGGACCAAAAAGAATTGCAAAGTCAACTGGGAAACCAGATAGGAGACAACATGATAATAAAGATACTCCAGGGAACACTCCCTCATTGGCTCCATCTAAAAGTTCAACACCAAAAAAGAAATGACCAAATAATTACATTTCTTATTAAGAAAGTACAAAGAAATCTATTCAATAGTATTTCTATGATTTTATTTTAAGGTAAAATTACCTATAAAATCAGGTAATAGTATTTTATCTTATTTACGATAAATTTATCGTTTCTAAATTAATGTATTCGTGATTGAATTAATGAATTATAATTTATGAATTATGGTTTGTGAATTGTGATTTGATTTTTATACTCACACGTAGTATTTATGAAGCGTAAAATTGTTTTTTTGATTGCATTTTTTTGGACAACTATTGGTATGTCCCAAGAAATATCCAAAGACCTTTACCTAAAGAGGAGTATCCGTCAAGACAATCAACATTTCCAGTTTAAAGTATTAGAGAGCACCTTTGGGAATGGTCATGCTTACAAGCAACATAAATTTTACTATTGGTTTAAAAGTCAGACAGTGGTTTGCACACAAGGAGCTGCTTCGGGACAACTTTTACATGGACTTTTTGAATCATTTTATGATAACAAACAACTTTCCTCAAAAGGAATATTTGATAAAGGATTAAAACATGGAGTTTGGACCTACTGGAATCAAAAAGGAATTATAGTTAAAACAGAAACGTGGGATTATGGAGTAAAAAGAGGGGATGAGAAGCATTATGATGATCACGGTACATTGTTAACTACAATTGATTATGGATTTAAAAATAATCAACGCGTTACCAAAGACTCTATTATTTACACTACCAAAGAAGGAATATATAAAAAAGTGATATTACTTGATTCTATTGGGAATGATGTGAAAAAAATTAAGTATAAGGATGGGATGCCCCTTCGAGAACCTCAGGGCAAGCTTCGAGAACCTCAGGGCAAGCTTCGAGAGCCTCAGGGCGTTGAGTTGAAAGGAGAAGATGGAAAGACTGAGAGAAAAAAGAGTAAAGACCTGGAGACAAAAGAGAAGGAAAGTTTTTGGAAGCGAATTGTATCCACAAAGAAACAAGACGCTACAACAAAACAAACATCTACAAGTGGATCGTGGAAGTTTTGGAAGAAAAAATCAACTAAACAAACTCGTTAAATTTTTTTTAGAGTGAATAAACGAGTAAATGCATCAGCTTTGGGGTATGCTATTAGTTTTTTACTAATGATTGCCTTGCTGTGTACGGGTGTATTGTTGATTAGTTCCGTGAATAAGCGGTTGGAGCATTTTTATCTGACCAAAGAACACCTTGTTTTTGATAATTATGTCTCGCTTCAATTTGGGGCTATAATGAAATCTAGCACTAGAGAATTAATCCATTATTCGGGAGACACTTCATTGATTTTAAAAAAACAATGGGGAGCATTTGAAATTATTACCTCCAACACGTTTCATAAATCATTACATATAGAATCATCTGTTTTAATTGGTCACGAAACTTCCAACGATATTCCCACATTATACATTCCTGAAAATAATCAACCTTTGAAATTAGCGGGTGATGCTCTGGTGGAAGGTGATGTGTTCATTTCGGAAAGGGGTGTAGATCGTGCTTATATTGCTGGTCGATCTTTTTCAAGAAATAAATTAATTGATGGGAAAATATCCAAAAGTGAACGATTTTTACCCGCTTTAGGAGATGGAATTTCCTTGTTAGAAGTAGAAAATTTAGTGAAAAACACACAAAAAGTCGAGCAATTACCAACTGATTCTACTTTTTCATTTCAAGATAAAACTACACTTTATGAAGTTTTTGACCCAATTGTTTTAAATCAAAAATTGAAGGGAAACCTCATCATTCGTTCATTTGATAAAATTACGGTCACTGAAAAGTCACATTTAGAGCATGTAATTTTGATTGCACCAGAAATTATTTTTGAAAAAAACACAAAAGCAGTAACTCAAGTCATCGCTCAAAAACGAATCGTACTTGAAAGTGATGTTAAGTTATTATATCCTTCGGTGTGTGTATTACAAGAAGAAAAACCTGAATTGGATGGTAAAATCCATGAGATTTTAATTGGAGAAAATGCACAAGTGTTAGGAGGTGTTTTATTACGTTCTTCTCAACCAGATTTTAGAAAACCCCTTCGGTTGAGTATTGCATCGCAATCTGTAGTTGCGGGGTTGGTATATAATTCAGGGGAAACAGAAATCAAAGGTTCAATCATTGGACATTGTTATACAAATGCTTTGGTACTTCGCTACGGAGGTGGAGAGAATAGCAATCATTTATTTGATTGCACACTTTCAAGTGAAAAACTACCCAAAGGATTCGTGTTTCCAAATTGGTTGAAAAATCATCCAAAAGAAACCTCTAAAATAATAGCTCGCTTGTGAATATCATACATAAACATATTAATTCCAGTGTTCAAGCATCTTCCATAGCAGAAGTAGTTATTGCTTTGTCTATTATTGCTCTCTGTTTCGGAATTGCTAGTTTGGTTTTCATACGCAGTCTTAGCACAACCGCAAAATTTGAAGACGTACGAAATCAAACAGAAATTCAGAGTAAGGTCATGTATTATTTAACAACCAACCCAGACTCATTAACCCTTTTTCAACCTGCTGATATCAATATTACAACACAAGTAGATGAAAACAATGACTCATTAAACCTGATTGAATTTAAAAGTCTTTCAGACCGAGTTTTGTGGAACCAACAAACGTTAATCATTCGATGAATAGTAAGTCAACACATAAACTAACTACTCGTGTTTCAGCCTTCACTATTTTGGAGGTTGTGATTGTATTGAGTATTATGAGTGTGTTGATTACCATTGTTGCTATCTCTACCAATCGTTTTCAAGAACAGTTGAAAGAAACAACCAAAATACAAGACGAACTCAACAAGTTTTACGCAGTACGTTCTCAATTATGGTATGAGTTTTATACGTCGGATTCTATACAGTCTTCCAATAATGCTATCCAATTATTTAAAGGGGTAACGAACGTAAGTTACTACATTGTAGATGATACTTTGTACCGAAAAAAAGATACCCAGGAAAAGTCTCTGCATCTAGCCATGCATGGAATTGAAAGTAACGCATTAGAAGACCAAAAAAAAGTGATTTTTGATTTCGATTGGAAAGATGCTCCTATGCGTTTGGAATATGTACAACCAGGAGGATTAAAACATAAAATAGATACTTATTTCGAAGAATACAAACGATGAACCAGAAGCAACACTTATTTCAAAAAGAGTTGACTTTTGGTAAAAAGTTCAACGATAAAGCCAAGGAAAGTTTTTACAATGAATTTAGTAATTTACTAGATAGCGGAGTAGACATTCAACGCGCCTTAATTATTCTAATCGAAGAGCAAGAAAAAGAAGCAATCCGCGAAATTTTAGAAGCAATCCTTAAAGGATTAGTAGGAGGGAATACCCTTTCTGATGCTTTTCGATTGACCACGCATTTTTCAACCTACGAATACCAAAGTATACGCATCGGAGAGGAGACAGGAAGATTAAAATTGGTTCTAGATCATTTGGCGCAGTTCTTTGGAGATAAAGTAAAATTAAGAAGGCAGTTGATTAGTGTGTTTTCTTATCCTTCCTTTATCATTGTAATTACCGTAGGCGTACTCTACTTTATGTTGACTAGTGTTGTACCTATGTTCAAAGACGTGTTTAGTCAATTTGGACAGGAATTACCTTTCTTAACTCAAAAAATTATTTGGTTATCCAACTATTTCACCACCTTTTTATTTCTATTTATCGGAAGTGTTGTCGGATTGGTAATCTATGGATATACTCAACGCCAAGAGGTTTGGTATCGAAAAGCGATATCTACCTTTTTATTGAAACTCCCTGTTTTCGGAATTCTTATACGTAAAATCTATTTAGCTCGTTTTTGCCAAAGCATGACCCTACTACTATCATCAAGAACCCCTTTGGTTACTAGTTTAGAATTAGTGGAAGAAATGATTGGGTTTTATCCTATAGAAGAAGCTATGCAAGAAACTAAAAAAGTGATTTTAGCCGGAGAAACATTAAATCAGGGACTTTCAAAATTTGATGTTTTTGATAAGCGTATGCTATCCATGTTAAAAATCGCTGAAGAAATCAACCAACTTGATAAGTCCTTCGAACGATTAACCAAACAATACCAAGAAGACGTTGATTACCGTTCAAAATTATTAGGTACTGTAATTGAACCTTTAATTATAGTGGTTATAGGTCTAGTCGTTGGCGTAATTATGATTGCTATGTATTTGCCAATGTTTAATTTAAGTAATGTGATAAAGTAATTTGCTATGCAAAAAATGATACAATTTTTCAAAAAACACCTCGTAATAGAGCGCGAAGAACAACCATCAGCTAACTATTCTGTAGATGCCTTCTCTTTGCCTGAAATCTTAATCGTGTTAGCCATCATTGGGATTCTAATCATGTTGGTGGTTCCTAATCAAGCAGGTGTAGCATCAAGAACAAAAAGCTTGGAAGCCCAACAAGAATTAAAAATGGTGCAAAACTTAGAATATGCCTACTTTTTACAGTTTTCAAAGTATGCGAATGACTTGAATGCCATTAACTATATTCCACACAAAACCGTTGTTGCAGGAGGAACGGCAAACTATGAGGTTTCTATACTAGAAGCCACCCCAACAGGATTCAGAGCAAAAGCAGAAGCCGTACAAGATTTTGATGGAGATGGGACAAAAAACATTTGGGAAATAGACCAAGACGGAGTATTAAAAGAAACACAACCAGATTAAATGCAGCTTACATTATTGATATCAACGTTATTGCTATTGGCATTTCAAGACATCCGCACTCGAAAAGTGTGGGTACTCTTATTTCCAGTAGTATTAGTTCTTTCAATAGGTTATAAGTGGAATTCATTTATACTAGAACAATGTAGCTGGAATCTCGTTTTTGTGGTTTTTAGTTTATTAAGTCTGACTTTATACCTTACCATCAAAGAACGTCGTTTGGTAGCCGTTTGGAAAGGTTATTTTTCCATAGGAGATATTTTGTATTTGCTTGCTATCGTACCACTTTTCAATTTTCCACTTTACTTATTTTATTTTACAACTGGAACATTTTTGTGTTTACTTACTCACGCCACAAGTTTATTACTATCCAAAAAAGTCAATAAAAGTGTGCCTTATGCAGGTTATATGTCAATCTACCTGATTGCAACTCTTCTTTTTGAAAATCAAGTACAATACCTTATTTTACAATTACTCTCTTGAGAACTACCTACGACATATCGCCCGAATTACAACAGCTCATCCGATCAGATTTAGCTTGGCATTATCGTATTTTACCCATCGAAAATAATGGGCAAACCCTTACTTTCTTAATCGATGAGACACAAGATATAGTTCTTGTTAAAGAAGAGTTAACCGCCTTGCTAGGATGTACAGTTCAATTAGAAGCAATTGAAGAAGAACAAATACAACGATTGCTCGGACGCTATTATCGAACAACCAATGACCAAGAGCAAAAAATTGTATTCGATGCAAAAATAGATTTTGTTGACCGCTTAATTCAAGAAGCCAATAGTATAGGTAGTAGTGATATTCATATAGAGATATTTGGAGAGAAAGCCCGTGTTAGAATGCGCGTGGATGGCGTATTGATTCAACGTTATATGGTGGATAAAAATGATTATCCAGAGTTAGTCAATAAAATTAAAATCAGAAGTAACCTCGATATATCCGAAAAACGATTACCCCAAGATGGACGTATTCAATATGATGATTACGATTTACGCGTTTCCATTTTACCAACCCTCCATGGAGAAAAAATTGTACTTCGTATTTTAGGGAAAGATGCTTCCTCTTTAAGTATAGAAAAACTTGGGTTTTCAGTCAAAGAACAACGCGATTATTTGGAAGGGATTAAAAAACCAAACGGAATTATTCTGATAAGCGGACCCACAGGTTCAGGTAAAACAACCACCCTGTATGCGACCTTACGTATGCTCAATGATGAGAAACGAAATATCGTAACCGTAGAAGACCCGATAGAATATACCTTAGATGGAATTAACCAAGTACAATTAAAAGAATCCATTGGTTTGACATTCGCAAGTGCTTTGCGTTCCTTTTTACGTCAAGATCCAGATGTAATTATGCTCGGTGAGATTCGCGATGCAGAAACCGCGCAAATGGCCATACGTGCAGCACTAACAGGACACTTAGTATTGTCAACCATCCATACCAATTCTGCTTGGGGAACAATCTCCCGTTTGATAGATATGGGTGTGCCATCCTTTTTGATTGCAAACACGATTAATTTATCTGTAGCGCAACGCTTAGTACGTAAATTGTGTACACATTGCAAGCAAGAAACAGCATTAGATATTCAAGATTGGCCATTAGGCGTTTCTATGGAAATTCCAGAAAAACATGCCATACCAGTTGGATGTGACCAATGTCATTATACAGGATATAAGGGTAGGGTAGCGCTCTATGAAGTGATACCTATGGATAACATTTTGTCGCATAGTATTAAGAACAATGATTCCACAATAGATCATTTATTAGATGAACGCGGAATAAAAACATTGTCCGAACGTGCCTTTGAATTATTAAAAACAAAAGAAACTTCCTTAGAAGAAGTGTATGCTTTACTTTCAGGAAATTAAGAAATATAGAATGAGAAAAAGAATGAAAAATTGGATATTGATTGTATTTGCGTTATTCACGATACACATAGTTCATAGTCAAAAATACACCGAAGACCAACTTCGCGAACACTTAGATAGTTTGTCTAAAGTGAATAAAGGATATAACAATACTGTATTACTTAATATATCCGGTTTGCCTTTGTATGAATTTGTAAATACTCTAGGTTTAGACAATAATTTAAACCTTTCAATTGACCCAACCATTACTCAGCCCATTTCATATAATTTTTATGATGCAAGAGTAAAAGATATCCTTGTGTTTTTATATGTGAATTTTGAAATAGAATACGAATTTGTCGGCTCCATTTTGTCCATCAAAAAACGAATCAAAAAAGAAATCCCCGTTTTAGTTCCAAAACGAGAAATAGACATTCGATACAATACAGCCAATGACTTTTTATCTGTGAATTTACAAAACGATACCCTTTGGAGGGTTTTTAATAAAATTACCAAGTTGGCTGAGAAAAACTTTGTGATCCAGCCCGATGTTCGAGAAAAACAAATCAATGCTTTTTACCAAAATAGACCCCTTGAACAGGTTATTGAAATGTTAGCCAAAGCGAATGGATTGTTGATAGAAAAAGAAAAGGAAGGTGAGTTTCATGTTTCCGCTTTTAAGGAAGAAAATCAACC
Source organism: Crocinitomicaceae bacterium (assembly GCA_046304235.1). Lineage (GTDB taxonomy): Bacteria > Bacteroidota > Bacteroidia > Flavobacteriales_D > Crocinitomicaceae > CANHVK01. Next base: position 7,724 of record JBKCEW010000186.1, read on the forward strand.
AGAAGCAACCAAAAATAAAAACAATACAACAAAGGATAAAGGGAAAAATAAAAGAGACCATGAAACATCTTTGAACAATGAGGATTTAATCATTGAAAAAAATGAGAAAGGCTTGTTGGATGTTTATGCTAATAACGTTGATTTGGCTGAAATATTAAAAGAAGCAACAAAAGAATCAGGTGCACACTATGTATTACATACAAACTTAGATGGAAAAGCGCAATTAGATATAAAAGGGGTAACCTTTGAAGGATTGTTAACACATTTGTTTAGAGGTAGCAAATACAATTTTATTCATACAGACGGCATTTATATCATTGGAGAGTCTAAAGCTGAGGGAGTTCGAAAAGCAGAATTAATTCGCATGGAGAATCGTACGGTTGAGAATGTTATTTCATCCATACCCAAAGAACTTTTAAGCGATGTAACCATCAATGAATTTTTGGAATTAAATGGGTTAATTGTATCAGGAAACGAGCGAAGTATCATTGAACTTCGTAAGTTTTTAAAATCGATTGATCAGGTAGTTCCAATGATTCAAATTGATGTAATGTTTTTATTTTCACAGAAAGGAAATACAAACAAAACAGGAATTCAAGCAGGATTGAAAGATAAACCAAGTGTGACATCAGGTACCGTTTATCCAAATTACGACGTTACCCTAAACGCTAATTCAATCAATGATTTACTTAGTTCACTTTCTGGTTTTGGAGTATTGAATTTAGGGAAGGTGACCGATAATTTTTACGTGTCCTTAAACGCCCTTGAATCTAACAACGTAATTGAAATTGAGAGTACACCCAAAATTGCCACTTTAAATGGCCAGAAAGCAAGTATTTCTATTGGACAAACAACCTATTACCAAGAAACTCAAGTAAACGTACAAACATCTGTTAACCAGTCAGGAACCATCCAATCCAGAACATGGAAATCAATCGATGCAAACTTATCTGTGAAAATTAAACCATTAGTAAGTGCAGATGAACAAATTACTTTATCCATCTCCGTACAACAAAATGATTTTTCAGGAAAAGTTGACCCAACCTCACCCCCCAATATGACAACGCAAACCTTTGAATCTTTGGTGAGAGTTAAAAATGGAGAAGTAATCTTGTTAGGAGGATTAGATAAAAAAACAACCAATGAATCAGGTTCGGGTGTTCCCATTTTATCTAGAATTCCCGTTATCAAATGGATTTTTGGTAATCGCTCAAAAGAAAAATCAAAGTCTAAATTACACATCTTAGTAAAACCTACAGTAACCTATTAATGAATCGTTGGAAAGAAATATGGCAACCTAAAACGTACTTGTTAATTCAAGTACATCTTGCATCGAATTCTTTTGATTTGAGTGGTCAACTTGTTACTAAGGGGAAAGCTAAAGGACAGATACTTGAAACAAACTCTTTGGAAGAAATTGTCAAGCATTTTGGTAAATATACTCCCATTCGTATTCACGTTACAGGAACTGGTGTATTAACACGACTAACTGATTTTATTCAAGGGTATAAAGAACAATTGATCGTCAATGGAGATAAAGATGATTTTTATTTTACATCCTATCATGATGAATCAAAAATTTTAGTATCCTTTTTTAGAAAAAACTTAATAGAAACACTGATTCAATCCATAGAAGAACAAAAATTATTTTTATTAAGTATAACAAGTGGGCTTGTTCCGTTTCTTGTATCAAGTAGCTCAAATGAACTGATTACATTTGATTATAACCTTCAATTATCAGAAGGTAAGTTGCTTAAGTTGGAACGTAATGATTTTCCAGTTGAACGTACAATTTTATCTGGCGTTTTTTATACCTATTTAGAGCTATTATGTTTATCACTATCATCCTTAACCACTAAGGATTTAGACCAATTTCAGCAAGGGTTGATACATGAAAACTACACGAAAAATTACGATGAGTTTATTCAGTATCGTCAATTTCGTTTTTTTGGCGTTAGTCTGGTATTCATCATTTTACTTTCATTACTTGGTAATTATTTTTATTTGAACCAATTAAATCAAGAAATTGCTGACTTAGAAGTTGAGTTAACGCTTCATAATGATAACCTTGCCTTGTTAAATAAGTTGAAGCAAGAACAAACCAGAAAAGAATTACTTATCGAAAATTCAGGAGTTTTTCAAAAACATTTCATCACATTTTATTTAGATAAAATCATAGGGACAGTACCAGGGACAATATCGATTCAGGAAGCTAACCTCTTTCCTACCAAAGAAGCCCTTAAGGAAAAGCGTAAAATTGAATTTGATAACCAGTCATTAACTATTTTAGGTACAACACCAACCAGTGAAATTTTAGAAGAATGGATGCAAAAAATGAATCGGTTTTCATGGGTAAAAAGTGTTGAGTTGATTAATTATCTGAAGGATAATCAAGAAGCAAGTTTTAACCTATTAATCACATTTCAAGAATGACATTTTTTGACCAATATAGCTATAAACAAAAAAACTATGCCTTATTGATTTTGGCTGTTTTACTTATTGCTGTAAGTTACAAAAGATCATTTAAGGTTACACTAGAAACGATTGATGCAAAACAGGAATTAGAACAAAAAATTGAAAAAGCACATTTTGCAGTACGAGATATACGACATACTCAACGAGAGATAGCCTTTTTAAATAGATTATTAGGAGAGGACAATGTAACGATAGAGAAGGTACAACAATCTTTTTTAGTTTTCCTTGAAAAAAACAGTAACGATATAATTGTTTATCAAGTTGATGAGGTGTTGAAATTTAAACACCCCGATTTTTCCATAAACACGCATCGAGTTATCTTAAAAGGAAAATTTATACCCACATTGCAGTTTTTATATCAACTTGAAAAAGAGTTTGATTTAGCCAAATTAGTCAGTGTAAATTTTGAGTATAAAAAGTTTAACTCTGAAGAAAAAGAACAATTATACACCACACTATTATTACAGAATTATGAACGTTAAAAAAGTACTAAAAGCATGTGTTTTGGTAATGTTGCCAATGTTTATTCTTTCATCTTGTAAAGATATCATAGCCAAAAATATTTCAGGAAATACTCCAGAAATAATCACGCCAACACTAAACGATACGTTGGCAAAAAGTGCTGTTACTTTTACATGGAACGAAATGAAAGGAGCAACAAAATACCGTTTGCAAATAGCAAGTCCGAGTTTTGAAAACATATCAAGTTATGTATTAGATACCACCATAACCAAAACTACATTTGCAGTTGGTTTAGATTCCAATCAGTACGAATATAAATTAACCGCAATAAATGCTGGTTATGAGTCTAACGTTTTGGGACCAATTCGTTTTTGGGTAGGTAAATCAAGTACAGGTAATTCATCCGCTTCACTCGTTTTAAGCACGCCAACAAACAATACGTTTGTAAATAAAACATTTGATGGTCGATTTACCTGGTTAGCAGTTGATAAAGGGACAAATTATGAATTTGAGTTACGCAAAGGAGGTACCTTCACTTCAGGAACAAATGTTTATACTATGGATCCAGGAAATACGCTTGATAAGACTTTACCATCAAATTTATTGCCATTAAGTCCAGGTGAGTATACATGGAGAGTCATTTCCAATTCAGGAAGTACCTATTTAACCCAATCGATAGGAAAATTTACCGTAGATACTTTGTCACCTAATCAAGCGACTCTACTAACACCTACCAATAATTCAACCTTAAATTTATCCGATTCAATTACGTTTACCTGGAGTAATGGGACAAGTACAGCATCTTTTCAATCTAGCGTAACCTCTACTATAGAAATTGCATCTGATGTAACATTTAGTTCTATTTTATACACCTTGAGTGTTGTTGATTTTCAAACTAAAAAACTCAAATTATCATCATTAATATCAGGCAAAACTTATTATTGGAGGGTTAAAAATAAAGATGCAGCAGGTAATATAGCCAATCCTTCATCTGTATTTCAGTTGATAACAAACTAAAAGATAGTATGAAAAATAAAGGTGTGACTTTTATCTTGTTGATTGTTGTTGGAATTGTTTGGTATAAAGTTTTTTTTCGAATAAAAGAGAACTTAACTACTGATGATAATCTGCTTGTTTCATCTGAAATAAAAAAAGCGAATAGGTTAAAATTTACGAAAGATACATTTCAATTATCAGCCAATTATCGTGATCCTTTTCATTCAAAGTCAGCATCGTCTTCTCAACAAGAGGACGTTTCAATGAATACCAATACCGCACCTGTACCACCTATTACTTATCAAGCTCCCAAACCAGTTCCAGTACCTAAACCTCATAAATGGCCAAAGATGAAATTTTACGGTGTAATGAAAAGTAACCCTCAGAAAGGTAATCTCGCTATTCTTGCTATTGATAATGTATTATTCAATCTACGTGAAGGGGAAGTTACATATGATGGGATTGTTTTGAAGAAAATTTATGGAGATTCGGTATTGTTTACTCAAGATAAACATTCGAGGATGTTGAGAAAGTAAAATTTATTGACAAGGCTGGAAGAGCAATTGCTACTATCAAACAAATTAGTAAATAGGAAGGCTGCAAATGTGCAGCCTTCTTTTTTACAAGTTTTTTAATACATCAATTAATTCCTTCTGAGGGTGGCAATCGCTTTTATCTTTCCGGTAGGAAGCGTGTGTAAATATTCCTTTATCTCCTCTCAAAGCGGATTTTGAATTATGACATATTCCTATCTTAACTTACTAATTAATGCATCTTTTAACCATTCAAACGCTTCCTTTTGATTGTAAATCACTCCTGTACGAATCAAACCATCCATATCCATTAAAAAGAACTGATCTTGTTCTTTTTCTTCTATGTTTAGCATGAATTGTCGATGTGTAGGAATATGATCTACTGAGAATTTCATGTATGCATTGAAGCTTTCAATGATTTTATCCAAATCCAGCTCCATGTTCAGACGAGAATAATCCAAATCAAATAAATCACGCCCTTTTTTGCGTTGATATAATGCTCTTAATTTTGTACCAAGTAATTCGTTTACATCATAGGTTTTAATGTTTGTTGAACCTGTGAACCAAGGATTATTGACTTCAAATGGAAATTCAATCCAAGGCAATACATTGAAATGTTCTTTGCAATTGATTTCTAATTTCAAACGCAAACTTATTTCCTCGTGTTCAGATGTAAAACGGTAATTTGCTTTTGCTCCATGACCTTTCACCATCGTATTTCTAGGTTCTTCAAAAAAAGTAATGACTTCTTTCAAGCGTTCCATGATTGGTTTTATTGGACCAGGTTTTATTTGAACTAAATCGATGTCCTCTGAATATCTCGGTGCTGGATGTAAATACAATTTGTGCAATGCTGTACCACCTCTGAATGCTAGGTTTTCATTTAGAAATTCATCGGAAAATATTTCAACCAACACACGACTAATGACCAAATCTTGTTCTACTTGATCAAACGAGTTCCACGGTGCATGGTCTTTCCATTGTGCTATGTATGGTTTTGGAATCATAAGTCGTTTTCGAGGGTTATATTAATTTCAATCTTCCATTTTTTTATCGTATCAATAACCTGTAATCCTTTCATTGGTGTTAGTGTGATATAATAATATTTTTGTGATTCCAGATAATTCTCTAAACATCCGATTAGTTCTTCTGAAGCCTCGAGGTATTCAAAAAGATAGCCCATCCTTTGAAAAGTACTGACATGTGGGTACCAAGAAATTAATTCAATCAAATCTTCAATTTCTAAGGTATCTATCAATTCTTCAATATTTGCTAATATGCGATTTAAACCACCTATTTTATTTTGGTGATGAATTAAGTCAGCAATCGTAAGTGCTGGAGAAGAAAGATTGAAAAAACCTGCATCTGATTTTTTTGTGATAATATTTTTTTGTGGCCAATTTACATTTTTTATAAATCTCAATTTTGTATTCCCATTATCAACATCTCTTAAAGTTGATGGAGAAGTAACGATAAAATCTTGTTGAATTTTTTGATGTGCAGCACCGTGAAAGTTTGCAGCAGTAAGTAAACCTATGTAGTACTCCTTATTTGTGTATTTAAATAATTTATCAATGTATAACTGAATAGGTAATTTTCCTAGATTTTGAAATTTTGGAGGAAGAATAATATAAAAACCTTTTCTAAGATTTACTATTTCATTTTTCTTAGCCAATCTAACTAACTCTTTTCTTATTGTTGACTCTGGAGCATTGCATTTTTCTAACACTTCCTCCCAAGAAAAGGCGTATTCTTCATAACTTTGAAGTTTTTTTATGTATTCTGCAACAATCATTAATTAGTTTTAAGTTGCGAAAGTTACCAAAAAGTTACCATTATCGCTACAAAAAACTAAGAAATTAGGCTTTTATTCACTAGAAACTATTTTTCAGATACATTGAACATCAAGTAATATTGTTCAAAAAATCCGTAGCGACAACTACGGATTTTAGACTTATATGCTTTTCAAAACCTCAACTAACTCCTTCTGCGGATGGCAATCACTTTTATCTTTCCTGTAGGAAACGTGTGTGAAAATTCCTTTGTCTCCTTTGACTGCTGCTTTGGAGTATTCCCACATTTCTTGGTTATAGTCGGTCGGTATTTTATAAGTTTCGCACAAGTACTGCAAGAGGTATTTCAAACTTTCGAGTTGTTTGTCGGTATATTTTTGGTAATAACGGATTCCACGAAATGCATGATCGTAGGTGGTGACTTCTTCAATGGGAATTTCCACATTGGTAGAACTAAAGTATTTCTCATTTTTAAATTTCAATGAACCCCAACAACACAATTCTATACCAATAGATTGTTTGTTTAATATCTTGTTATTGATTTCTTTAGTGCCTAAATGGTGTGCCCAATGTGCACTGCTAAATGCTTTGTGAATTACACCTACTCGGTCAATCACAAATGCTGTTCCGATACGTTCTTTTTGTTTTTGCCACCAATTGATGACATTTTTAGCGTTTCCGTTGGAAACTGTGTGGTGAAGTACGATTTGACGTTTGGTGTATTTGTCTTTGAAATACTGGTCGTCTGATAAAGGGTGGTCGATGATTTGGTTTAAGAATTGGTTCATAGTTTTTTTAGTTTTTGAGTCACATTAGTAATGTGACTTTACGGTTAAGTACTTTACTTTTTGGCATTGCCCCAAAAAGTAACAAAAAGGTCTAGCGCTGTAAATTGATTGCTAATTTCTACGGGGCATTTCACTATACAAATTGAAACTCGTCGTACCTCCTCAAACAGCCAATTTGTATTACGTTTCATTTCCTTGAAATTCACACAATCAAATTACTAGGCGCAATTTTAGATTGTGGTGTCGCGCGCGCTCTGTCATACTTTACATTTTTATTTTATTTCTTTTTTTATACCAACACATTAGTAATGTGACGGTACGTGATAAACGTCGTTATCGACGTTTATCTTGGGTCTCTTTGCTGAATGCGATGAGGTTAAACATTTCTCTTAATCTGGAACGGACACGTACTCCATACATTTTTTCGAGTTCAACTGAATTAAGGTTGGTAGTTACGTGTGTTATCGTTCCGGATTGTATGTATTGATCATATCTGCTTAAAATTATCTCTCCCATTGTGTTGCATTCGTTTCCGTAATGTTTCAAACTGCTTTCTACTCCTAAATCATCGAAACAATATACTTTCTCTGTTTTTCCATATTTGTCAATTGTTGCATAGCCTTCTTGATTGAACTCATAAGAAATTTCTCTTGTGGATTTAATTATTGGCCGAAAGGAAGTAGGAAAAAAATCGCGAATAAGGTTCATAAGAGACGTTTTACCGCTCCCAACGGGTCCAAGTACTAAAATACCTTTGTACATATCAATTTGGTATTTCTGACACGCTTCTTCGTCACGAATAGCATAACATATCATTTTTCGGATTAAGATGTAATCTTCTTTCTGGATGTTGAAATGTGCTCCGTATTTTTGTTTTCCATTTGCCTGTATGTATTCCAAACAGGCTTTGAAATTGTAGATACGTATGTTGTTTTCGATGGTGTAGATGGGATTCATTTTCATTTTATTTTTTCGACACAATAGTATTGTGTCGTTACAGTGGGATGTCGTAATCTTTGTTTTGGTCGATGTGCAGGTTTGATTGATGTTGCGGTTTGGGATTGAATTTTTCGGAATTCAACATCCAATTATTCGCTGCTGCTTTCCAATTTTTCATTGGCGATCGTCCACCGATTTTCCACCCATTCGATTCGTAATAGTTGTAGAATTTTTCTAATTCTCTTAGATCCATAAAAACAGTTTTTAATTCTTCTTTTGTTGGTTTTATAAAACTTTCTTTTTTTAGTTTATCAGTTTTTATCCTTTTAGTATTGTTTATAAAAGGGCTTATTACTTGATCTACAGGTTGTCCTGAAACTTGTTCAATCTCATGTTTACCACTAGTTTCAAAAATGAACATCTTAACACGGCTACCTTTTAGCGGATTGTGTGAAGGAGCATAATGTATATATCCCCAACTATCCAATTCTTTCATACAGCGATGGAAGGTAGTTCTTGAGCCAATCTTCGAAATTTTCATAACGTCCATTCTATTCAGTGAAATTGGATTTCTAAAACGATTTAAATTCCACAATTGAAAAAGAGCGAGGTAAAGACTCACATGAGCCGTATTTAACCGATCATCGTCAGTGAAACGAATAATCACAGAGGTTAACTGTTTGATGTAATTCATCTTCTAAATACATTGTGAATTCTATTTTCAGCCAATATTTTTTGAATTTCATCGTTGTCATAATAAATAGCACCACCAATACGAGAGTAGGGAAGTGTACCATTAATTCTAAGATTTTGTAACGTACCAGGTGAAATGCCTAATAATTCCCGAACTTCATACGATTTCAACCATTTTTTAGGTTTGCTAGTTGATGATATGTTTTCACTAAAAAAAGTTTTTAGTTCATTCATCAATTCGAATTGGAAGCGTTTTAAATCTTCCATAGTCACAATAGATGTTGCCATTTGTTTGTTTTTAAAAGTTTATGATGCAAAATTGTATGAATTGGTTATTATTCATTCCCAAGGTTTACCCAACTTGTGATAAATAAATTTAGTAGTCATCATCTAACATTCTGTTTTCTAAGTTGTTTTTTAGATTTTCTAAAAACTTAGTAGGATTGTTTCTAGCTCTTAAATCAATATAAGTACGATAAATGTCGCCCAGAGAAATATCAAAAAGGGAAGAAAAAGTGGAGGCTATTAATTTAATATCTGCTTCACCATGATTAAAACAACCTGACTCTTGTATTGCATAAATTAATTCAATCAAATTTGATTTAGAACTGGTCCATTTTAAAGATGTTTCTTTGTGATGAACTGTTTTAGTATTTGAGTTTGAAAGAAGCTCTATTTGTTTTTTATAATACTCCAGTAAAAATTCGTTTGCAATAAACTTAGCTTGAAGATAATCATGGCTAGTTGAAAAGCGAGGGTCAGACTCAAAACAAAAATGATTGATTTTAATTCTAAAATCACTATTGTTTCTTATAAAATATACTTGATCAGAGTAGCTTGCTTTTGATTTAAAATAGATAAAAAAATCTTTGTTTTCGGATTGAAATTTATAAATCAAATCTGCTTGCTGTTTGAGGTATTCGATCTGATTATGAAAAATACCAGCAGGTTTGTGAATTTCAAAATGAAATAAATCGATATAATAAATTAAATATGCGTTGAATTTAGGCTTTATGTTTTTAAAGAAATCAATTTCATCTTGAATGGAAATAATTTCCTTAGACAGAAAATGATTTTTTAGATCGTTTATTGTAGATTGTATAATCGGAATTACAATTTCAATTTTTGTAATTGTTTCTTGATTTTTTTCAAAAATGATTTCAATATCATGAATCATTTTATCGAAAAGTTGATTTACATAAAATTCCATGTGATTAATTGATTTATATTCAACTAGTCACACGGAATTTGAGTTAAATAGATACACTAAAAAAGTGTTATTTGGCAATTTTTAGATTGTTATTCGAAATTTCAAATTGTTTTGATAATGCTAACATGTCTTTGCTAATCTTAGTATCTAATACCTGAGCATAGATTTGAGTTGTTGCTAATTTTGTATGACCGAGTAATTTAGAAACGGTTTCAATGGGAACATTGTTGGAAAGTGTTATTGTAGTAGCAAAGGTATGTCTTGCAATATGCATCGTAAGTGGTTTATTGATGTTGCATAAAGCAGCAATTTCTTTCAGATAAGCATTCATTTTTTGGTTTGATTTAACTGGTAGAAGTTTCTGCTGAATTTCTTGACATGGATGATTTTTGTATTTTTCAATAATTTGTAAAGCGGGCATTAATAAAGGAACATTGGATTGAGTCCCCGTTTTCTTTCTGTGTGTATGAATCCACTTTACCCCATCAATACCAATTACAACATCATCTACGGTTAATGCTTCCACATCTACAAATGCATATCCGGTATAACAACAAAATAAAAAGATATCTCTTACTTCGTCTAAGCGTTCAATGTCAAGGTTTTTTTGAG
>JBKCEW010000187.1:0-2897 GCA_046304235.1 Crocinitomicaceae bacterium
CAGATAATAAGATTGAAAGTTTACCAAACTCTATAGGGGCTTGTTCATTTTTACAAAAATGTGCTTTAGCAGGAAATAATCTAAATAAACTACCTGATTCTTTAAGCAACTGTCAAAACCTTGAATTATTACGAATTTCAGCCAATCAATTAGAAGACATACCAAATTCTCTATTTCAATTACCACGATTATCATGGTTAGCAATAGATGGAAACCCTTTTTTATTAAAAGATACTTTAGAAGAATTAAGATTTGATCATATTGATTATAATGAATTGATAATAAAAAGCAAGATAGGCGAGGGAGCATCAGGTTTTATCTATGAAGCTAGTATTTATAAATCAAATAAATCAGTCGCTGTCAAAACATTTAAAGGAAATGTGACAAGTGACGGTTACCCAAAAGACGAGCTTGAAAATTGTTTATTAGTTGGTAGACATGAAAATATTGTTCCTTTAATTGGACCTTTTAAAAACCACCCAGAAAGTAAAACAGGAATAGTAATGGATTTAATTCCAAATTCTTATACTACATTGGGTTTACCACCAAATTTTGAAACGTGTACTCGAGATGTTTTCTCACGTGATTTAAATTTATCAAATCATCAAATATTTGAAATAGCAAAATCTATTGCAAGTGGTGCCTATCATTTACATAGTAAAGGAGTCATGCATGGTGATTTATACGCTCACAACACACTTTATAATGTCATTTCAGGACATGCTTATCTAGGTGATTTTGGTGCTTCAACATACTACAAATCTAATAGCGAATTTGCCCCATATTATGAGCGAATAGATGTAAGGGCATTTGGTTGTTTACTAGATGATTTGATAAATATATCGAATGAAAAAACTACTGAAATTTCATTGTTAGAATCAATTAGAGATCAATGTTGGGATGAAACTATTCTTAATAGACCTGATTTTGAAGAAATAATTAAAGAAATAACAAGAGATTAGTTACCTTTTTTTTAAATATTCTTCTATTTTTTTGGTTATTAATTTAAACAATAGGTTAGCATCCTTTTCATTTAGTTTTCTTGCAAACCGAATATTTTTACTGATATATTGAAATTGAATTCGTTCAGCATTTTGAATCCAAGGTGAGTTTTCCCAGACAGCTTGAATAGAATTTTCTTTTGGAAAAAGAACTTCCACTCTTTCAATGTTTTCTAAAAAATAAGTTGAAGATTTCCCAAAGCCTTTTATAGATTTTTTATATATAAATCCATCAGGTTCTATTTTAATTAATTCTTTACCCCATATTAACCAAAATAAAGCTTTGCCAACTTTAAAAGCATAATAAGCCCAAAAACATAAAAAAACAACAACAATTAATTTTTCTTGCTGATTGAGTCCAAAAGTATTTAGTGACCAAATCATTACTCCACCAATCGTTAACCACATCGCAAACCAAGCACCCATTAATCCTTTTTGAAAAAACTTATCTTCTGGGTTTATAACAACGGTTAATTTCTTAGGTTGTTCTATAAAACTTATTCTTTCACCAATCCACTTCATTAATCGTTTTTTTTTTACAAAAATAACAAAACCCTAAACTTTTACTTTAAAAGTGTAATGTTTCCTTGTATCTGTTTTTTAACATCATCAATACAATAAACGATTAAATAATAATCGTATACATCTGGAGGTAATTTTTCACCTTTATAGGTTCCGTCCCATCCCTTTTTTAAATCATTGGAATAAAATACATTTTCCCCCCAACGGTTATAAATCCTAAACTCTATTTGATAAGCAGGACGTCCTCTTACATATAACGTATCATTCTCTCCATCGTTATTTGGGGAGAATGCGTTTGGTACAAAAATATAGGGGAAGTCACAAATCCAATCTTCAATGACATTTACATGTATTGTATCAGAGATTGAGCATTTATCTTGATTTACTTTTAAAGTGTAAAATACTGATTTTTCTGGTTTAACAATTATGGAGTTTTCATTTCCTAAAATTGAATCATTTTTATAAAACCAAGTGTAGCTGTAATTATTCGATTTTTCTTCAAGCGTTGTACTCTCACCTTTTAAAATAGTTTTGGGTGTTGCAGTAAGGTTAATTTGATTGAATGATGTCGAAAATAAATTAATTTGTATAGTATCAGTTAATTTGCAGCCCTTATCGCTAATGGCAGAAAAAATAATTTTATCTGACTTATCTGCTAAAAAGAAAATAGTATCATTATTTTTTGAACCAGTAAAACTATAGGGTGACTCCCAATTAAAAGTATAATGATCAGATGAATTTGAAACATTTACTGAAATTGTATCCAAGGTGTGTTGACAATAAAAAGACTTGTTGTTTAATTTTAAATCTGAATTGTTGACATGTACCTCTAAACTATCAATTTTATAACAATACTTATTTTCAACTTTATAAAATAATTCGGTAGATTTATTAAATTGATAAACCAATATTGAATCTTTTGAATTAGTATTTATTACTGATGAGAAATCTCTAGAAAAAGACCAGGTAAATTTATCTGCTTTATTATTGGTTTTGAGAATTAATGTATCAAGTTTTGGTTCACAATGCTCAACCAATGGAATTTGATTTATTGTAATGTTATTAGGTAATATTTTCAATTTTGCTACAGATATTTCATTTTGACCACACACATCATTTTTAACTATAAGATTTATTTGATAATCACCTGGTTCCTTGTAAGATTTAATGATGGTGTCATTTATACTATCAATTTCTTTAGTGTAATTATCCTCCCAATAAAAAGAATTATATCCTGTGCTTGAGTTTATTAATTTAATTTGATTTTCAACACAAGAGGTATCGTTTGAAAAGGTGATTTTTGGTACTACAAGGATTTCGAAGTCAAATTTTAAAACAATATTATTGCAGTTTCTACTCAAGTTAGTTGTAGAC
>JBKCEW010000188.1:0-54189 GCA_046304235.1 Crocinitomicaceae bacterium
ACGTCGAACTAACTAAACAAAAGATTATAATTAACCATCTAACATGATTGTTTAAATTCAATTTTGTTTTATTAATTAAATAGTTGTATATGGAAGAATTAATTAATGTACCTGATAATATTAATAATAATGAACCAAAAATACTTTCTAGATAATTGAATAATCCTAAACCTATAAGTAATATTCCAAAATAGAATTTTAAGAAATTCTTTAAATTGATTGACATAATACTAAAATTTATAAAAACTATTTATTTGAAACGAAACAAATATAACAAATAAGATATATTTTATGTATTATTTGTTATAGATTTTATTTGCTTGTCCAAGCAATTTCGTTGAATGAGAACGGAAGAAGATAAAAATAAATTAAGGCATCTTGGACATAAAATAAAAACAATAAGAATTCAAAAAGGAATGAATCAAACCGAATTTGCCAATTCAATAGGTAAAGATCAACCTTGTGTTAATAGACTTGAAAATGGAAGGGTAAATCCTGGGTATTTGTATCTACAATTAATTGCTAAAGGCTTAGAAATTGAAGTAAAAGATCTTTTCTAAGATTGCAATTGAAAATTACTCCTCCACAAACAACCTTACCACCTCAATTCTTCGGTCAGATACCTCTTCGATAACAAAGCGTAATTTATCTGATTTTACCTCTTGTCCGGCTTCTGGGATGGATTCTAATTTATGAATGATTAATCCGCCGAGTGTTTCGTATTCTTCGGATTCTTTTAAACCTAATTTGTAGTTTTCGTTGATGTAATCAATATCTGTTCGTGCTGAAAAACGGAACTCTTTGTCGGAAATTTTTTCTTCTAATAATTCTTCCGTATCGTGTTCATCTTCAATATCTCCGAAGATTTGTTCGATCACATCTTCCATCGTAATTAATCCTGCAGTTCCTCCGTATTCATCTACCACAATGGCAATACTTACAGATTTAGAGGTAAAGGTTTCCAAGATTTGTTTTGCCGGTGTCGATTCAGGGAAAAAAGGCAGAGAACGCATTATTTTCGCTATCGAAGTAGGATTTTTAAATAATTCAAAAGAGTGGATATAACCAATCAAATTATCTATAGTATCTCGATAAACAAGTACTTTAGAAACGCGTGTATCGATGAATAATTTCTTTAACACATCCATTGAATCATTAACCTCAATAGCAATAATTTCTGGACGTGGAACCATACAATCACGGGCTTTGATTTTAGAAAAATCTAATGCATTTTGTAAAATTTGCATCTCGTTACCAAACTCCTCTTCTTCTTTAATACGCTCATTCATATCTTGAACGTAGTGTTCTAAATCGACTTTCGAAAATACCTTTTCAGAATTCGTGATTTCTACTTTCATTAAACGTAAAAAACGCATACTGATGAACATAATCACAGAAGTAGGTATAAACAAAATCCAATAAAAGAAGTAAGCGGGGAACGCAAAGGTTTTCATCAAACCATTAGGATTCAATTGAAATATGGCTTTTGGAAGAAATTCTGCCACAATCAAGACCAATAAAGTTGACATAATCGTTTGTAAAAGAAGAGTTAATACCTCTCCTTCAACCCCCCAAGACTGAATCACTGGATTCAGCAATTTAGCGGCACTCATCCCGAATAATACCAATGCAATATTATTTCCAAGTAATAAAGTAGCAATAAAATGCCCTTCTTTTTTGTATAGAAAACGTAATATTTTTCCGGTTAATGAACCTTTATTAATGTCTAATTCTATACGTAGTCTACTCGAAGAAACAAACGCAATCTCAACACCTGAAGTAAACGCGGAAACAAGTAATGTACAGAGTATGATTATCAGGTCGGGGTCCATAGACTATTTACTGTAATTCATCAAATCAAAACCGATGTCCTTACGATAATACGCATCTTCGAACTCGATATTTGAAATAGTATTGTAGGATTTAGACAATGCCATGTCAATTGTTTTTCCGTAAGAAGTAACAGCTAAAACTCTTCCTCCTGCAGATAATACTGCGGGACCATCAGAAGTAGTTCCTGCGTGAAAAACAATACTTTCATTTACAGCATTCAATCCGAAAATCGTTTTACCTTTTTGGTAATCTTCTGGATATCCACCTGATACCATCATTACAGTGGTTGCTGCACGTTGGTCAAATTGAATATCTCTTTCTGAAAGGGTGTTTGTAGCCACTCCTTCGAATAAATCTAGGATGTCAGATTTAATTCGCGGCATTACTACCTCTGTTTCAGGGTCACCCATACGACAATTATATTCAATTACATACGGTTCGCCTTTCACTGCGATTAATCCAAAGAAAATAAATCCTTTGTATTCAATATTTTCTGCTTTTAATCCTTTAACTGTTGGGATAATAATCTGATTCTCGATTTTATCCATAAACGTTCTATCCGCAAAGGCTACTGGTGAAACAGCCCCCATACCACCGGTGTTTAGGCCAGTATCACCTTCACCAATACGCTTATAATCTTTCGCTTCTGGTAAAATTTTGTATGATTCTCCGTCAGTAATCACAAATACCGAAAGTTCAATTCCTTGTAAAAATTGTTCGATTACTACTCTAGAACTAGCATCACCAAATTTAGCG
Source organism: Crocinitomicaceae bacterium (assembly GCA_046304235.1). Taxonomy (GTDB): domain Bacteria; phylum Bacteroidota; class Bacteroidia; order Flavobacteriales_D; family Crocinitomicaceae; genus CANHVK01. Next base: position 2,590 of record JBKCEW010000188.1, read on the forward strand.
TCAGCTAGCATCGCTTTTAGTTCCGTTTTAGCTTCCTCTAAAGAATCTAAAATCAGTACACCCTTTCCTGCTGCAAGACCATCTGCTTTTAAAACGTATGGCGCTTTCATTGATTCAAGGAATGCATATCCTTCTTTCAAGGTATCTTTTGTGAACGTAGCATATTTTGCTGTAGGAATGTTATGACGTTGCATAAATTTCTTTGCAAAATCTTTACTGCCTTCTAGTTGTGATGCAAATTTTGATGGACCAATTACAGCAATGTGACTGATTTGTGCATCATTTTTAAAGAAATCATAAATCCCTTTCACCAATGGATCTTCTGGACCTACAACAACTACGTGAATATCATTTTCAAGTACAAAAGTTTTGATTGCATCGAAGTCGGTTGGTTGGATAGCCACATTGGTTCCATGGTTGCGGGTACCTGCATTTCCAGGAGCAATGAATAATTGTTCTAACATAGAACTTTGTGCTATTTTCCAAGCGATTGCATGTTCTCTACCTCCCGAACCCAATAATAATACTCTCATATTCTTTTTAATACTATGAAAAAAGTGGATGAATTAGTTGCAATATTTTAATAATGAATCAAATAATGCTTTCCCATCTAAATTGTTTAATTGTACATCTGCCGCACGTTCTGGGTGAGGCATCATGCCAAATACATTTTTACCAGAGTTTGTAATCCCTGCGATGTTGTCAATCGAACCATTTGGATTGAATTCTTCAGTAATCTCTCCTTCTTTCGAAGCGTACTTGAATATTATTTGATCGTTATCGTATAATTTTTTGATTGTGTCATCCGAAGCATAAAAACGTCCTTCACCGTGAGCGATTGGAATTTGATACGTTTCCTGTGGATTTAAATCTTTTGAAATTGCAGCTGAACTAGAAGTTGGTTTTAAGTAAACGTTTTTACAGATGAATTTTTGAGTGTTATTATGTAATAATGCTCCATCTAATAATCCTGACTCAGTCAAAATTTGGAAACCATTACATACACCTAATACATATCCACCGTTATTAGCGTGTTTTATTACTTCTCCCATAATTGGAGATAATTTTGCGATAGCACCTGAACGTAAATAATCTCCATAAGAGAATCCACCAGGTAAAACAATAAAATCAGCCCCTTTAAGGTCTGCTTCTTTGTGCCATAAACGTTCAACTTTTTGATTTAGCATTGTTTCCAATACGTACACCATATCCTCATCGCAATTTGAGCCTGGAAAAGTAACTACTCCGAATTTCATCTAACTATCAATTTATAATTTCAATCCTAAATAAAGGATTTTTTAAAATGTTGTAACAAAATTAGTGATTTCGATTGCACGCTTTTGATTATTTAATAAAAATTTTCGCAATACAAATAGAAAACATACCATAAAACAATAATTTTCCTACCAAGGAGGAAGATTTATTAAAAAATAAGAAAGGCATGAAAAAGGAAAGAGGTAACGCAAAGTAACTAAACCATTCGAAATGACCCCATCCTGAAAACTCAATAATTCCAAGTATAATGGATACGATCATTACTACATTCAAAATTGAAATTAGTTTTTTAAATCGTAACGAGCTTTTAGAAGATTTGTATGAAATGGTGATTAAACTAACAAAGGCTATTAACGAAAAAAACACGAAAACAATCCAAAAAACCATATTGCTCTGTAATCTTCCAGATTTAATATTTATAAAGTCTGACCAAATCAGGTTTTTATGGAAAGAAATATACAAGTAAGCATAAATTAAAGGCAATAAAAATCCAATTGTTGTCAACAAAATTTCGCGAAAAACAAATGGACGTATTCGTGATATCATTATCCAGATAAAGGGTAGAATACCTAGTAAAGGAGGATGAAAGGTTCCTGCTATGCCTAAAAACAATCCAGTGTTAAAACACCATTTCCTTCCATCTACATTGTTTTCAAGACGAAACATTTGAAAGAAAGCAATGATTAAAAAGAAATGAGCTATTAAAATGCCATCTATTTGGTAAGAAGAATGAAAAAAACTTATTAATACTACATAAAAAAGGGATACGATATAGGTGTTCTTATCGTGAAATTCATTTTTATTAAATAAATAATTTGCTAGTAAGGCATTGATAAATACTAATATGCCAGTTATGATATACAAAGTATTAATAGCATAAAATGAATGTTTACCCCATAATCCCAAATCTAACATGGGAAGAACCTCAAAATAATTTGTGAAGTAATTTAATACAGCAAACCCTACCACAATAAATGGCAAGAAAAACAAAACAAGCAGTTGGTTTCCTAAAAACAGCTTTATCATTAGCGCGAAGATACAATATATCTAATCTGTTTTTAACAAACTATTTGAAAATAATCTTGTGTTTTGTTGATAATCCCAAAAGGAATTGCTTACTTTGCTCTAATAAAATCTCAGAAACTATGAATTCAAATGTTATTTTTTATGGTCTTGCAAAAATTTTTCAAGGTTCTTTTTTGTTCTTTGAATTTGTTCAAAACAAATTTAATTACTTTTTAATTATTCTTGGTTTCTTTGGTTTATTCTATTGGTTACGTTGGCAAAAAAGATTCAACGACCAAGCAGAAAACAATCCTGATCAAATTAAGTAATTGATATAAATCATTATTTTTAAGGCTGTCAATTGACAGCCTTTTTTTATTTAATATAAGTGGAAAAAACAATTATCATCACCGCAGGAGGAATAGGTAAACGAATGGGAGGAACCCTACCGAAGCAGTTTTTGCCTATTCAAGGCAGACCCTTGTTGTTTTATACCATCGAACGATTTTACGAATACGATTCAAATATTGAAATCCTTTTGACTTTACCAGAAGATTGGCGTTCGTATTGGGAAGCATTGTGTGAAGAACATTCCTTTACCTTGCCTCATCAAGTAATATCGGGAGGGAAAGAACGATACCATTCCATAAAATTAGCATTAGCACATTCAGCTGGAAAATTAGTTGGTGTACACGACGGAGTGAGGCCATTTGTTTCTACTGAGACCATTGCTCGCTGCTATGAAAAAGCACAACTCGATGGTAGTGCAGTTCCTGTAATGCCTATCAAAGAATCATTACGCAAACTCACTGATGAAACACTTTCTGTATCCGTAGAACGTAGTGCCTTTCGTTCGGTGCAAACACCACAAGTATTTGAACGTAGCATTTTGATGAGTGCTTACGAGCGACCTTTTCACGATGCCATCACCGATGACGCTTCGTTAGTAGAAGAAAATAGAATTAAGATTTATTTAGTTGAAGGAAACGAGGAAAATATAAAAATAACAACACCATTAGATTTGGCATTTTGTGAGTTTTTTTTACAAAAAAAATAAGAATAATTTACTCACAATCTTCTTTCAATTCAAGCATTTTTTGACCATCCATAGTTTGGAAATCTTTGCACTTTTCTAATTGAATTTTTTTCAAACGTTTCATTTCGCTTAAATCTTTAGTTGAAGCTTCTTTACTAAACATTTTAGCAGAAAAAGTTTGAAGTTTTTGCCCGGCTTCAAGACAATCACAAATTTTCGTGTTATCACTACAAGCAGAAAATAGTAATAGGCTGAAAGAAAAAAGAATTGTTTTCATATGTGTTTAAGTTGATGTATGACCAAATTTTGAGGTAAAGATATAGATTTATAAATTGAAGGTTGATGTATATAATAAGGCTTCATTAAAAATTTGTTATTTTATTATTTAATGAATAACTATTTCTTAAACGAAATCATTTATATCTTTATTTTATTTTGATATAATTTTAACACCTAAACAATGAAATCTAAACTACCACATATCGGTACGACCATTTTTACGGTAATGTCGAAAATGGCAAATGAATATCAGGCAATCAACCTTTCTCAAGGTTTTCCTAATTTTCCAGTAGATATACGGTTGATTTCGTTGTTAAAGGAAACAGCAGACGAAAACACACACCAATACGCTCCGATGGTTGGCAATCCCTTGTTAATGCAAGAAATAGCGAAGCTTACCGAAAAAAAATACGGAAGATCCATACAACATGACACTGAATTATTGATTACCGCGGGTGCAACTCAAGCAATTTTCACTGCTATACAAGCCTTAGTTCACGCAGGTGATGAAGTACTAATTTTAGACCCAGCCTACGATTGTTATGCTCCAGCAGTGGATTTATGTAGTGCTACTCCTGTACATATTTCGTTGGAAGCAGATTTTACTACCGATTGGAATAAGGTAGAAAAAGCATGTAACGCACTGACACGTATGTTGATAGTAAATAATCCACATAATCCAACAGGTAGAATTTACCAAGAGAAAGATTTAATAGCAATAGAGCAGATTTTAGCGAAATTTCCTTCCATTGTATTGATTTCGGACGAAGTGTATGAATACATTACCTTCGAACAAAAACACATATCAGCAAATACACGCAAAGCAATCATTGACAGAACCATTATTACCTCTTCGTTTGGAAAAACGTTTCATATTACGGGTTGGAAAATGGGTTACCTCATCGCTCCAGAACATCTAATGGTGGAAATTAAAAAAGTGCATCAATATATTGTTTTTTGCGTGAACAATGTGGCACAAGTAACATTAGCAAAATATTTACGTGAAAAAGATGTAAATACCTTGGGGGTTTTTTACCAAGAGAAAAGAGATACCTTTCAAAACTTGATGAAAACAAGTCGTTTTGAATTATTGCCATCAGAAGGTTCGTATTTTCAAACGGTAAATTATAGTTCCATTTCTTCAGAAAATGACATTCAATTTTGTGAGCGATTAATCAAAGAATTCGGAGTAGCAGCTATTCCGCTTTCTGTATTTTATAAAGATAAAACAGATAACCATATCATTCGTTTTTGTTTTGCCAAAGACGACCAAACCCTAATACAAGCAGCAGAAAAACTATGCAAGATTTAAAAGTTACCATCGTACAAGCAACCCAAGTATGGGAAAACAAGCAAGCAAATTTAGCACATTTTGAAAATTTATTAGCAAACGTAGGAGAAACAGATATTATCGTATTACCCGAAATGTTTCATACTGGATATAGTATGAATGCAGAAGCCCTTGCAGAAGAAATGGAAAATTCGTTAGCATTGAATTGGTTACAAAAAATGGCGGCAGAAAAGAATGTAGCGTTTTATACCTCTTTTATTGCAAGAGATCACGATTATTATTTCAATCGCGGAGTGTTTGTAGAACCAAATGGAAAATATACTCATTACGATAAACGTAAACTTTTTACTCTTGCCGGGGAAGAAAAAACGTATAAACCAGGTCACGTAAAAACACGTGTCATTTATAAAGATTGGCGTATTCAATTGCAAATTTGTTACGATTTACGTTTCCCTGAAATCAGTCGAAACGGAATGCGCGATTATCAATCATCGAAATACGATGTATTGATTTATGTTGCTAATTGGCCGGAAAGAAGAAATACCCATTGGAAAAGTTTGTTAACTGCTCGTGCTATTGAAAATCAATGTTATGTAGTAGGAGTAAACCGTGTAGGCGAAGACGGAAAAGGATTGGTTTACAGTGGAGATAGTGCCGTGATTAATGCATATGGAGAAACAGTTTCTACCGTTAAAGCTCACGAAGAAAGTATTGAAACAATTGTATTAAGTGCTGAAAATCTGCATCAAATACGTACACAGCTTGCTTTCTTAAAAGATATTTAATGAAATATCAACCTTTAGTATCAGTTATCATTCCTACACACAACGCCGCTGCTACTTTGCGTGATGCGCTAGAAAGTGTAGTGAATCAATTATACTTAGAGGTTGAAATTATTGTCGTTGATTATCAATCTACTGATGCTACCAAAGAAATCGTTTTTTCTTATCCTTCAGTTCGTTTCGTTTCAGAAACCAAAAAAGGGATTTACCAAGCAATGAATAGTGGAATTGCACAAGCAAATGGAGAATGGATTTACTTTTTAGGTGCGGATGATTTGTTGTATAATAACTTGGTTTTTAATGAATTATTTCAACTAAAAATTCCTGAAATCACAGACCTAATCTTGGGTAAAGTAGAAAATGTAGGTGTGCAACATTCATCGGTTCCATCTATTTATCAGAATATATTTTCATCAAGCTTGTATTGGAGAAACACCCTACATCACCAAGGGATTTTGTATCACAAACGCATTTTTGAAACCTACCTCTACAATACAAAATACAAGATATTAGCAGATTACGAATTAAACGTACGCTTGTTTCTTGCCAATACAAAAGCGTATCATAGTCAACTATTTATAGCGAAATCGTTTGCAGGTGGTATTTCCAAGCAATTCACACACGCTTTATATGACGAAGAACTCGCATTCAAAAACGAACTTTTACCTTTTATACCAAAGGTACTAAACTGGTTGGTGATTAAAGGTAAGAGATGGATGAAGGTTAAATAGTATTTCTCTATCCAAAATAAATCTTTTTCAACACTTTTTCTTCATTCTCCCAAGTATAGTTTTGACGTACACGTTGTTGGTTGTGTTGAATGCGTTGGTATAATTCGGTATCGTTTAAGAGTTTTTCAATTTCACGGGCAATTGTTTCCGGTTGATTATTAGGAATAATGACCCCAATTTCATCTTGTTCGATGATTTTTTTCACCTCAGGTGTGCCTAAACTAATAAAAGGCAAAGAAGCGTGTATGTAGTCAAAAACCTTATTAGGCAAAGAATATTCAAAACTCTTACCCACGGACGCTTCCAAGGCTATTCCAAGGTCTGCTTGATAGGTGTATTGCATCATCTTTTCATAAGGCAACTTTCCGGTGAAATATACTTGTTGGTTTAGATTTAACTCATTGGTCAGTGATTTTAATCTTATTTCTAATTCACCATACCCCACTAAAACAAATAGATATGAATCATCTAAAAACTGCATCGCTTGGATGGTTTCCTCCAATCCTCGATTTGGGTTAAACACTCCTTGATACAAAATCACTTTTCTTCTAGGAAAGAACGTATTCAATTCCAAACTAGGTAAATTTTCAACTGATGAGAAATTCCTAACTAACTTAAAATCAACATTATATTTTGTTTTGTACGCATCTGCAATGGGTTGAGAAACGGTATAAGCTTTGGAAACAGCAGGCATACAATTACGCTCTATCCATAACCAAAATGCACGTACACGATTTCTCCCTTGCAATCCTACAGATTCCGTAAAATATTCGTGACTATCATACATCAAGGGGATGCGTTTTATTTTTGATAAAACGGAACAGGTAAATAGTGTATCTAAATCATTGGAAACGATTACATCCGCTTTCCGAAATAAGGCATAAAACAAAAACCGTAAATTGTATTCTAAATAAAACAAAAACGAACGATGAAACCACATATTGAACCTTTTCGTCTCAAATGGAACTTTTAGTTCAAAATCTGACGTGTTTCTTCCTGCAACATGAACCTGGCAATTGTTTTTGGATAAAAATGAAGCGACTTTGATTACTCTCATATCTGTGAAGATATCAGACGTTACAGCCATTATGATACGTTTTGATTTCAATTTAATTCTCCATTAAATCTTCCGCATCCAACTTATCACCACGAAGGAAACGCAGTCTTTTACGAGCCTCCACTCCATAAAGGCTACCTTTGTATTTAAACAATATTTTTTTGTAGCATTCAATCGATTTTTCTTTGTCGTTTAGGTGATTTTCGTAAATAGAACCTAACTGAAAAAGCGCATCATCTGCTAAGATATCTTCAGAGTGATTTAACATTAATTTATCAAGTAATGCAACCGCATCTTGCCATTGACCCTGTTGTTGATAGGCTTGCGCTTTACGCAATAGAATTTCATCATTCAATCCGTGATATGGAAAAGCCAAAGCGATCGAATCGTACAATTGAAACGCTTGTTTGTATTGGTGTTGCTCCAACAATAAATCGGCACGAGCAAATTGTCGCATCGCTATATAATTACTGTCTAGCCCAAAGTTATCTGTAATCAGTAAGGACAATTTTAAAGCGTCATTCGCAATGAGTTTGGAGGTGGATTCTTTTAAAATATCCAATTGCGATTGAGCAAATTTGAAATCTCCATCGTAATAAAATATACGTGCGTTTTTAAATTTCGCTTCAAAGCCGATGGTTTCGAACTTATAATCTTTGTCAATTTGCATATACAAAATCGATGCTTCCCAAATATCATCTTTTAACACGTAAATATCAGCAAGCAACATTTTAATTTCAGCTACTTGTATTCCAGAAATTCCGGGCAATTTCAATGTGCTTTCTAACAACACAATCGCACTATCAGCATTATTCGCATAAAAAGCTTGAATATGAGCTAATTCTTTAATTAAATTAAGTGTACTTCTTGTTTTACCTATACGGGTTAGTGATGAATTATATTCAGTTATCACTTGTGAAATAGCCTCTTGTGTAAAATTTCGTTGTTCTGTAATTTCTAAAAATCGCGTATGTAAAATAGATTGTTCTGCTTGAAAATAAAAAGGATATCCTTGTCCTTGTTTAATCAAGTATTCGTAGCCTTTGCGCGCCAATGCGTAATCTTTGTTTTGCACAAACAAATTTGACAAATCAAACACTCTAGAACCATCTCCTTTGGTACGTTTATCCATCGCTTGCGCCTGATTTAAAGCGAGTGCAAACTGACGTTTTTGTGTATAAAACCACATCAACATTTCATCGTATATGATATCTCCTTTTTTACGTTGCACTTTGTCAAGTAATGCATTGCGAAGGATTTCACCAGAAGGGTTATTATCTTGCGTAAAATCAATATAATTAGCTAATGAAGCTTGAATTTGCTCCATTTGTTCGGGCTTAATTTCTAACAAATCCAAAAATTCATCAATCATTTTTTCGGTTAGTTTCTGGGAAGCATAATAATCAGCAAATTGTAAATGAAGTGGATAAGCGTCTTTCAATTGTTTGCGGCCTTGTTCTAACAATTGAAAAGAAAGTGCCGTTTTTCCTTTAGATTTCAGTAATGCATATAATTCCAAAATTCGGATACTCGACGAAGCGTTTTCTTCGATAAGTTTTTGGTAGATTTTCTGCGCTGATTTCGGTTCTTCGTATGTTTCATAAAAGTCAGCCAACATTACCTTGTAAGGCAATTCATCTGTAAATAAATCTACTTGTTTTTTGAGTACCTTTTCTGCATCTTTTTCCTTTTTAGTTTTTAGCAAACATTCATAATAGCGTGTAAAAGTAAATTTGCTATTTTCTTTTTGAAACACCTTTTGACAATAAGGTAAAGCTTTTTCGAAATCCCCACGTGAAAAATAATATTGCGCCAATTGCTGATCGGTACTCTCCTGCGCTGACAACGAAAGAGAAAACAACCAAAAGAAAACAACAAGGCGAAATTTCATAAACTAATTTTCAGAAAGCGAAAAAACAAATTTTTCGATTTCAGGTTGAACTTTTTGAAAAGCTTGTATATTTTCATGTTGTAAATGTTCTAAATCAATAAGTAAATGATGTAGATTTTTTACTTTTTTAGTTTCAAACTTAACAAAGTTTTCATAATTTACTCTTTCACCATTACCAGATTCAATGTCTCTATACAATTTTCCTACAGAATTTTTAATTTCTTGAGAACCGAATAAAATCTTATTATTATAACTTTCAATGGCAGAAAGTTGACGGAAAATTTTCCCGTATTCTTCTAATTTTTTTGCCATATCAATATCAATGGTATCATCACCAATATTGTCCTTGATTTTAATATTGGTTTCTTTCATGGTGTAAATTATTTCTTCGATAGTATCTTTTTTAAGTTGCTCAAATTCAACTTGAATACTATCTACTCGTTTATCTAATGTAGATAATTGATCTAAATGCTGTTGTTTTGATAGATCTAAACACGAAGAGAAGATCAATAAACCAATTATAGTAAATACGTATTTCATAATGTTTGTTTCTACCTACGAAAATACGATTTATGTTTTAACTATTAAAGCAAAATTAGACCTCTCTATATAATTAGATTAAAAAAATAAGCTTAAAAAATGAAATATTTTTTATTAGTATAAAATCAAAAAAGGTTATTAAATGATGGTACTAATGTCTCTTATTAGTATTTCTCGTTTTTTATCTCGTATCTTTGTTTAAAATTTAATTCTGCTCGTGATGAACACAAAAAAAACAGGAAGAAGTAACGCTTTTTCTAAACCAAATCTGAAACCAAAAACAGACAAAAAACCTACAGAGAATGCGACTCTAAATAAAGACAAAAAAAAGTTTTTTGCTAACAAAGAAAAAGTTCGCATAGGCGATCCTATGCCTAAATTTAACGAAGATGAGATTCGATTAAATAAATATCTTTCTAACGCAGGTGTTGCTTCAAGAAGAGAGGCTGATGTTTTAATACAATCTGGAGTTGTAAGTGTGAATGACCAAATAATCCTAGAAATGGGTTATAAAATCAAACCAGGAGATATCGTTAAATATGATGGTGAAACTATATCCGCTGAAACGAAACGCTATGTCTTACTGAATAAACCTAAAGATTTCATTACTACAATGGATGACCCATTAGGTAGAAAAACGGTAATGTCATTAGTTCGTAAAGCTTGTAAAGAACGAATTTATCCTGTTGGAAGATTAGATCGTGAAACTACCGGTCTTTTACTTTTTACAAATGATGGTGATTTGGCAAAAAAGTTAACACATCCTAGATACAGAGCATCAAAAGTATATCACGTAGAATTAAATAAACCTGTTACTTTTGAAGATTTAGATCTTTTACGAACAGGGATTCATTTAGAGGATGGTAAAATAAAATGTGACAAAGCGGAATATGTTTCAAACGGTTCGAGTCGAGAAGTTGGAGTAGAAATCCATTCTGGAAAAAATAGGATTGTACGACGAATGTTTGAAGCGCTTGGTTATGCTGTAATTAAATTAGATCGTGTCCAATTCTCTGGTTTAACAAAGAAGGACTTACCTCGTGGATATTTTCGCCATTTAACCGAACAAGAAGTTTCTTTTTTAAAGATGAGTTAAAATGAAATTCCTTTGTGTTGTTTTTTTATGTATTACGTTTATATCGAACGTATTTACTCAAAATACACAAGAGCAAGGCACTTTTTTTCTTGGTGGTGGTCTAGGTAAAAGTTGGTCTTTTTCTCCTACAATTAATGCAAATCAGTCTTTTAAACAAAAAATCAGTCTTTTAGATGAATTATTGGCCCCTCAATTATCATCTAAAATTGGATATGTTTTTGCTAATCATTTTGCTTTTGAATTGAATGCTGAAAGATTTGACTGGTACTATGATGATTTAAATTCATTTTCCAACAAAATATTATATACAAGATTAGGTGTATTAGGAATGGATAAAATTTTCAAAACAAACAAATCTAAATTTGCAATAAGTTGGCTTTTAGGTTTTAGTGGTGGTCCAGTATTTAGTAATAATCGTTGGAATAAAAGTCTTATTCGTTTTCAAAAAAATGATTTCAATGGATTCGGTGTTACTTCGATGTTGGGATTAAGATTCGAGGTTTATAAAAGGTTCTATTTACTCATAGAACAAACAGGTGGGGTTATTTATCAATCAGTTAAAGGTGATAATGTAAGTCTTGATTTAATTCAACCTTATTCACGTACAAGCATTTCTTTTGGTGGTTTTCTATATGAACGATGGGACGAAAGTTGTAATACTTGCCCTAAATGGTAATACAATGATTAGTTTATAATTTTTTACTAATTTTAACATGTGTTTGTATAAAAAAAAACTTGCTATTTGTTTTAGAAAGTTTTAAACTTGTACTCTCAAATTCCTACTGATTGAGTTTATGAAGGGTATTTTATTTTTTACTTTGTTATTATTCTTTGTTCAAAACACCTTTGGTGCATTGTCAATAGAGGGTAGTTACCAAGGTAAAAATTTAATTGTTCAAAACCCTGAAGATCCAGATGGTTTCGGTTATTGTGCCACAAAAGTTACAGTTAACGGAAATATTATGCCAGGCGGTATAGGTCAAAGTGCATTTGAAATTGATTTTTCTCTTTTTAATGTTAAAATTGGTCAGCAAGTATTCATTGTGATCGAACACAACTCAGGATGTTCCCCAAAAATATTAAATCCAGAAGTTCTTTTACCTAAAAGTACTTTTAAAATGGTTGATATATCTGTTTCAAGTTCTGGTAAATTATCTTGGAAAACAAAAGATGAGGATGGTAAGCTTCCTTTTATTATTGAACAATATAGATGGAATAAGTGGGTAGATATTGGTCAAGTTCAAGGTAAAGGTAAAAATGCACCTTTTAATACTTATGAGTTCCAAGTTGTAGCTCATTCAGGTGTGAATACAATTCGTGTTGTTCAAGTAGACCATACAGGTTCTAAAAGAACTTCTTCAGAAGTGAAGTTCAAATCTAGTTTACCGGATATCAAGAAAACACCTATTAAGGTCAAAACTGAAATTGTTTTTACTTCAGGCGAACAACCGATAGATACCAAATACGAAATCTACGATGCTTATGGTAATGTCGTAAAAAAAGGTTTTGGATCTTCTGTAAATTGTTCCAATTTAGTAAAAGGAGCTTACTATATCAACTTCGACAATAAAACAGAGAAGTTCTTCAAGGGTTAATCTCTTACAAATTCTACTTCTATGATTAAAATTGAACACCTTGGTATTGCTGTTAGCAATATGAGTGAATCGATTAGCCTTTTTGAAAATTTACTCAATACTAAATGCTACAAAACAGAAGGAGTAGAATCTGAAGGTGTTAGAACGGCTTTTTTTCGAGTGGGAGAAAGTAAAATTGAATTATTGGAAGCAACGAATCCGGATAGTCCTATCGCTAAATTTTTAGCAAAACAAGGACAAGGTATTCATCACATTGCTTTTGAAGTAGAAAACATAGAAGAAGAATTATCACGTTTGAAAGCACTTGATTTTGTTCTTATTCATGAAATTCCAAAACGAGGAGCTGACAACAAACGCATCGCTTTCTTGCATCCAAAAACCACTAATGGTGTTTTAATAGAACTTTGTCAAGAAATTAAATAATTGATTTTTAACTCTTCCCTCCTTGTTTACATTGAGCCTGTCGAAATGAGGAGGTATTGAGAGAGTTGATAAATTTACCCTTTTAAAATATCACAAATCCCTTCTTCCTTACCAAGATGATAGGTTTGAACCCCTACTTTTTGAGCACCTATTATATGTTGTCTGGTATCGTCTATAAATAAGGTTTTTGAAGGATTTAAGTTGTTCTCTGTTATTACAAATTCAAAAATTTCAGAATCAGGTTTGCGCATTCCTATATCTGACGAAAAATAAACTTTTTCAAAATATGGCTGTAAGGTTTTGTGAGGAGAAACTAATTGTAAATGTTGGTGAACCTTTTGAATATGAATTTCGTTAGTATTGCTTAATAAAAAAATACGATGACTTGATTTTAAACGTTCTAACAACTGTAAATTCTCAACAGGAAAATCTAAAATCATCGCATTCCACGCTTCCACCACTTGATTCGCTGATGTTCCTGTTGGTAGATAATCCAGCAATTTATTGATAAAAAAAGGAATTGAACATTTACCTTTTTCAAAATCATCAAACAAACCGGATTGTGCCGCTTGAGAATAAATCTCGCCAAAGTTTTCTAATCCCAATGCTTCAAAAGCACGCGTAGTTTTGTGATAATCTAAGTTGATTACGACACCACCTAAATCGAAAATGATTGTGTCAAAAGAGGATAAATTCATATTGGAAAATTAAACATTTTTTTAAAATGAAAGAATGAGCAATTAAAATTCATGCTATCAACAATCAAGTGCTGATTTCAAGCCTTTAAACGTAGAATCCATTTAATATATTTTCTTAACTTCGCAATGATGAGTGAAAATGTAGAAAAATTTAGTAAAAAGGGGCTGAGAACAAGTTATGTTTCAACTATTATTGGTATTTCTCTTGTTCTGTTTCTCGTAGGATTAATCGCTGGTGCAATGTTCGGTTTAAAAACAGTTCAAACCCAAGCAAAAGAAGAACTACAAGGAGATATTTTTTTCAATCCAGAATTAAATATTTCAGATATTAAACAAATTCAATTAGAATTAGCAAGCTGGCCCGAGTTTAAAAGTGTATTTTTTGTTTCCTCTGATAAAGCGATGGATGAATTTACTGGTGATGAACTTGCTAAAAAACAGATACTTTCTATTTTTGAACAATCTAATCCTTTACCTCCTACTATAGGTTATAAACCAAAAGAAGTTTTCGCAAACAAAGAGGGAATGGCTAAGCTCAAATCTAAAATTCAAAAATTTTATCCTGATGAAGTTCAAGAAATTCATTATGATAAAGAAAGTGTTGAAAAAATCAACTTAGGATTTAAGCAATTTGTTTTATTGTTTTTAGCTGTTGCTGGGCTGTTAATTATTGTAGCTGTTGCCATGATAAATAATACCATTCGTTTAGCCTTATATTCAAAACGTTTTACAATCAAAACGATGCAATTAGTAGGGGCGACGTCTTCTTTTATCAGAAAACCTTTTTTATTAAATTCAATTTGGCAAGGACTTTTATCAGCTATTTTGGGCATGTTAATTTTAGTAGGACTTTTTGTAACCGTTAACAATTTTTTAGAGTCTATTGAAATACCATTTGACCTAAAAATACTTTCTTTGTTATTCCTTGTTCAATTGGTAACTGGAATTATTATAACTTTTGTATCTACTTGGTTTTCTTTAAACAAGTATTTGCGAATGAAATTAGATGATTTATATTAATACGAATTAAAAAATATACGATATGGATAAAGCAAATCACCGTTTTGCATTTCAAAAAGTTAATTTTCAATGGTTGTTAATTGGTTTAGCAATCAATTTTTTAGGGTTTATCTTAATGATTGGTGGAGAATCTCCTGATCCTGCGAAGTTTGATGCTAAAGAATTATTCTCACCAGTAAGAATTACATTAGCCCCAATTTTGGTTGTTATTGGTTATTTGGTAATCATTTATGCGATTATGAAAAAACCAAAAAACAATACTGAAGTAACAAAATAAGATGGATTTTATTCACGCAATTATCCTTGCTATTGTGGAAGGATTGACGGAGTTTTTACCGATTTCTTCTACTGCTCATATGATTTTTACAAGTTCCGTTTTTGGAATTCAACAAGATGAATTTGTAAAAATGTTTCAAGTTTCCATTCAATTCGGTGCCATTTTAGCTGTAGTAGTTTCGTACTACAAAAAGTTTTTAAACTTCGGTTCAGTTCAATTTTATATCAAATTAGTATTGGCTGTAATACCTGCATTAATTCTAGGAAAATTATTTGATGATAAAATCGAAGCAGTGTTAGAAAAACCCATACCTATTGCTGTAGTGTTGATTTTAGGAGGTATTGTATTTCTTTTCATTGATAAAGTATTTAAAAATACTGAAATTGATGAAGAACCACAAATCACTCGAAAAAGCGCTATCATTATCGGTTTTTGGCAATGTTTGGCAATGATGCCTGGAACGAGTAGGGCTGCCGCTTCGATTATTGGTGGTATGCAACAAAAGTTTACTATGCGTATGGCTGCTGAATTTAGTTTCTTTTTAGCTGTACCAACGATGTTTGCAGTTACGTGCTATTCTGTATTTTTGAAAGATTGGGAACTTACGGATAAAGTGACGAACAAAATCACAGAGGTAAAAGGATACGAAATGTTGTTCGATGGTAATAATTTGACACTTTTCTTAGTTGGAAATGTGATAGCATTTATCGTAGCAATGTTGGCGATTAAATTCTTTATCGAAGTATTAAAAAAATACGGTTTTAAGATGTGGGGTTGGTACCGAATTATTTTAGGTATCGCTTTTATTGCTTATGAAACAATTCTAAAGTAATCTTTTAATCAAATAAATTTCACATAAATGAAATACGATTTCCAAGCAGGCGAAACACTTTTGGTTGACAAACCCTTGCATTGGACCTCGTTCGATGTGGTTAATAAATTACGTTGGAATTTAAAACGTAGTTTGGGTGTAAAAAATATCAAGGTAGGTCACGCAGGGACCCTTGATCCATTAGCTACAGGTTTATTAATCATTTGTTCAGGAAAAAACACCAAAATCATTGATGGATTAATCAGTGAAGACAAGACCTATACTGGGACTATTTTGGTAGGTAAAACAACACCTTCTTACGATTTAGAAACAGAATACAACGAAACTTTTCCAACAGAACATATTACTCCCGAATTAATAGAGGAAGTACGCTTATCTTTTTTGGGTGAACAACAACAAGTACCGCCTATTTTTTCAGCGAAACAAGTAGATGGAAAACGTGCTTATGATATGGCGCGTGCTGGTAAAGAAGTCGTTTTAAAGTCTAATACAGTCTACATCAATGATTTTCAAATTTCGATAGAACGTTTCCCTGAAATCGATTTTAGGATTTCGTGTTCGAAAGGAACTTACATTCGTTCGATAGCCAGTGATTTTGGAAAAAAATTAAATTCGGGAGGCACTTTAATTGCATTGAGACGCACAAAATCAGGGAGTTTTGATGTAGAAAATGCAAAATCTGTAGAGGAGTGGATTGAAATAATACAAGAAATTAAACAGCCAACAGAAACGCCAGAATGAAAAAAATCTGTTTGATTGAAGATGAAGAAAGTTTAGCAGATTTAATTCGAATGAACCTCGAATTGGAAGGTTATCGTGTGGATGTAATTACCCATGGTACGGAAGCCTTCTTGCGTGCATTCGAAATGGAACAGTTTGATTTGATTATTTTAGATGTCATGCTTCCTGAAGTTAGTGGGCTAACTATTTGTAAGGAAATTAGAAAATATAGCCGAGTTCCTATTCTCTTTTTATCGGCAAAAGGCACGACACAAGATCGTATTGCGGGATTAAAAATTGGTGCAAACGATTATTTACCGAAACCATTTGATCTGGAAGAACTATTATTGCGTGTGCAAGTACTTGTAGAAGGAATTGAAGAAACCACCGCTCCTTTAGAAAAAGTGGTCATTGGAAATCACCAAGTGGATTTTAGTACTTTTGAAGTAAAACACTTGCAAACGGGTGACAACATTGATTTGTCAAAGCGTGAAATAGAATTATTGAAGATGTTTTACAATCGTATTGGAGTTGTAGTCTCTCGTGAAGATATTCTAGATGAATTGTGGGGTAATGATCAATTTCCAACAGCAAGAACTATAGATAATTACATATTGTCTTTCCGAAAATTATTTGAAGAAGACCCAAAAAACCCAAAGTTTTTCCATAGTATTCGTGGTGTAGGATATAAATTTACTTTATAATTTTAGTATGACTGATAGCATTTTAGACGCAAAACAATTACGTTACGATAAGGCCTATCTTAGAATGGCTCAAACTTGGTCGGAATTATCGCATTGTACTCGTAAAAAAGTTGGGGCACTCATTGTGAAAGATGGTGCAATTATTTCTGATGGTTATAATGGTACTCCTGCAGGATTCGATAATTGTTGTGAAACAGATAATAACGAAACTCATTGGTTTGTTTTACACGCTGAAGCAAATGCGATTTTAAAAGTGGCAAAATCTACAAATAATTCGAATGGTGCTACCCTATACCTTACTTTATCACCTTGTAAAGAGTGTTGTAAATTGATTTTACAAGCAGGAATAAGTAGAGTTGTTTACATTAACCATTATAGAGATACTGATGGTGTTGACTTTTTAAAATCAGCGGGTATTGAAGTAGTTCAA
Organism: Crocinitomicaceae bacterium; assembly: GCA_046304235.1. Lineage (GTDB taxonomy): Bacteria > Bacteroidota > Bacteroidia > Flavobacteriales_D > Crocinitomicaceae > CANHVK01. Next base: position 20,272 of record JBKCEW010000188.1, read on the forward strand.
ATACCTTTAATAGATTAATTATGGAAAAAAAATCTCCACAAAATAAATATTGGATACCCTTACTTGTATTTGTTTTTATGGCAATCGGTATTTGGTTGGGATACACGTTATCACCAGCAAAATCAGGGTTAATGCTTTCTAGAGGAGAAGAACGTTACACCAAACTAAAAGACATCGTGGATATGTTAAATACGCGTTATGTTGATGAAGTTAATGGTGATAAAATCTTTGAAGAGACCATTTCTGATATGCTTCATAAGTTGGATCCACATAGTAATTACCTTACAGCAGAAGAAGCTAAGCGTGCAAATGAACAAATTCAAGGTCAGTTCGGTGGTATTGGGGTTCGTTTTGCTGTAATTAGAGATACCATTTGTGTTACGAATGTCGTACCAAATTCTCCTTCTATGGCTGCTGGAGTAAAGGCGGGGGACAAAATCATAATGATAGAGAATAAATCTGTAGCAAGTAAAAAAATTAGCACAGATAAAATAATGAAGTTATTGAAGGGCCCAGAAAATACAGGCGTTAATCTTACCTTATTGCGAAATAATACTAAAATTCATAAATCGATTATTCGTGGAATTATACCTTTAGAATCTGTAAGTACTGCTTATATGATCTCACCTACTACAGGGTTTATTAAAGTAGACGAGTTCTCTATAACAACTGGACAAGAATTTCAACAAGCTGCAGACCGTTTGAAAAAAATGGGAATGAAAAAAATGATTCTTGATTTACGTAATAATCCGGGAGGCGTACTTCAATCTGCGGTGGAAATTGTAGATGAATTTTTACCTGCTGGAAAAGTAATTGTTAGAACAAAAGGAGCCCATTTACGTGAACAAGTCTATAAATCCACTTCGAAAGGAGATATGGAAAATATTAAATTAGTGGTGCTTATCAACAGTAATTCCGCTTCCGCAAGTGAAATTGTAGCAGGTGCTCTTCAAGACAATGACCGAGCTACGATTATGGGACGTCGTTCTTTTGGAAAAGGATTAGTTCAGGAAGATATATTACTGAGCGATAAAAGTAATGTAAGACTTACGATTGCAAGATATTACACACCAACTGGAAGATGCATTCAAAAACCATATTCTGATGATTACGAAAGTTATTTGAAAGAAGAAATGGAGCGTTTTGAAAATGGAGAACAATTCAAAGCAGATACTTCTAAATTTGCTGACTCTTTAAAATACAAAACACCTAAAGGTAAAATAGTATATGGAGGTGGTGGTATTTTCCCAGATGTATTTATTCCATTAGATACATTAGGTTCAAGTTGGTATTTTACCGATTTACGTTATACCCCATCTTTCCAAAATTTTGCTTTTGATTTCGTGGCGAATAAACGCAATCATTGGAAATCAATGAATATTTTCTTGAAAGACTTTAATATTGATGAGAAATTACTACGCGATTTTGTAAATTATGCACAAAAATATCATAACATAAAAGTAGACGAAAAAGGATTGTCAATCAGTAAAACATTATTAAAACAAACACTTAAAGCTGAAATAGCGCGCCAACTTTGGACAGAAGATGGTTACTATTCTGTTATTAATCAATACGACAAAGAAGTCCAACGAGCTTTGAGATAGTATAGAAGTAATTAGTACTTAGTCTCACTCATTGTTGTCACTAAGATTGTCAAAGTGAGGAGTCCCGATAGCTATCGGGAAAGGGTGGTTACATTTCTAATCTTAATATTTCCTTGTCGGACTGCGTTTAATCAACAAGATATCAAGGATATATTTTTCCTTGTCAGACTGAGCTCGCCGAAGTCACAAGGAAAAATCTTCAAATCTTCCAATCTAAAAGGAATAAAAAAGCCCGATGAAATTCACCGGGCTTTAAGATTATGTTGATTAGATACTATTCTTCATCATCATCATCACCTGCATCAGATCCTTTAGCAGCACCTCTTGCTACTCTTACTGATACAACTACTGCGTTAGGAACTTCTAAAATTGTTAAGCCATTAGCTTCAATTTGTCCTACACGAATAGATTGTCCAATACGTAACTTAGTAATGTCGATTGTTACTGCTTCTGGTAAGTCACCTGGTAAACCTAACACGGTAACGCGACGGAATACTTGTAACAATTTACCTCCCGCTAATACACCACGAGAATTACCTGTCAAACGAACTGGTAACTGAACTTTAACTGGTTTTTTGTCATCTAATTCATAGAAATCGATGTGTTTAACAGCACCAGTAATGTTGTCTTGTTGAATATCCTTTACGATAGCTTTCGTTTTTTTACCTTCAACGTCTAACTCAACTTGGTAAACATCTGGAGTAAAAATTAATTTTTCAGCTTCAATGCTTTTAGCAGAAAAATGTAACTGAGAACCTTGACCGTAAAGAACACAAGGTACACGACCTTCGTTTCTCAACGCTTTAGCATCCTTCTTCCCTACGTTTGCTCTTAACAAACCGCTCAATTGTGATACTTTCATTTTATGAAAATTAAATTAATAAACTACGAAATTACAAAATGTGAACTAATTGATTGATTATTTACCAAACTTTTTATCACATCTGCAAATAATTCATCTGTTGGTAATACTCTGATTTTATCAGAATGTTTTTTCAAAGGTATTGTATCTGTTACGATTAACTCAGTAATTTTAGAGTTTTCAATACGTTCATAAGCAGGACCAGATAGTATGGCATGTGTACAAAATGCACGCACACTTTTAGCTCCTTTTTCCATGAATAAGTCTGCTGCGGTAGTAAGTGTACCAGCTGTATCACACATATCATCTACCAAAATAACATCTTTCCCTTCAACATCTCCGATCACAGTCATTTCAGCAATTTCATTTGCTTTCTTTCTGTTTTTGTGACAAAGTGCTAGTCCAGTATTTAATACTTTTGCATATGAATTTGCTCTTTTTGCACCACCTGCATCTGGAGCAGCCATAATGATATTACCTTCAGCATTTAATTTTTCTAATTCTTTATAGAAAATAGTAGAAGCATATAAATGATCCACTGGAACTTCAAAGAAACCTTGAATTTGTTCGGCGTGTAAATCCATAGTGATAATTCGATTCACCCCAGCAGCCATTAACATATTAGCTACCAATTTTGCACCAATAGCAACTCTTGGTTTATCTTTTCTATCTTGACGTGCTAATCCGAAATAAGGCATAACTGCAATTATTTTGCGCGCTGACGCTCTTTTTGCCGCATCAATCAACAATAATAACTCCATTAAATTATCACTTGGCGGCATCGTGGATTGTACTATAAATACATCTTGTCCACGTACGGTTTCCTCAAAAGAAGGTTGAAATTCACCATCACTAAAATCAAGGACTTTCACGTCTCCAAGTGTTGTACCGTATGCTTGTGCAATACGATTTGCTAAATCTTTCGAAGCCCTTCCGGCAAAAATTTTAACTCCTACTGACATAATATTTCGAATTGAGAACTCAAATTTAGGCTTTAAAATTGAATTTGAATGTTAAATAGTTTTCAAATAAGTATAAATTTGTATCATGAGAAAAAAGATCTTACTACTTGGTTCTGGCGAATTAGGAAAAGAGTTCGTAATCGCTGCACAACGTCTTGGGCAATATGTAATAGCTGTAGATAGTTATCCAAATGCTCCTGCTATGCAAGTTGCTCACGAGTTCGAGGTGATTGATATGTTGAATGGAGAAGCATTAGATACTATTGTTGCCAAACATAAACCAGATTTGATTGTTCCTGAAATCGAAGCAATTCGTACTGAACGGTTTTATGATTTTGAAAACCAGGGGATTCAAGTTGTTCCGAGTGCAAAAGCGGCAAATTTTACAATGAACCGTAAAGCAATTAGGGATTTAGCAGCAATTGAAGTAGGAGTTCGTACTGCCAAATATAAATATGCTACTTCGTATGAAGAATTAGTAGCGGCAGTTGAATATACAGGAATGCCTTGTGTCGTTAAACCGTTAATGTCAAGTTCTGGCAAAGGTCAATCGGTGATTAAATCAGCAGCAGATTGGCAAAAAGCATGGGATTATGCATTGGAAGGCTCTCGTGGTGATTTAAAAGAAGTAATTGTGGAAGGGTTTATTGATTTTGATTATGAAATCACCTTATTAACGGTTACACAACAAAATGGTCCTACATTGTTTTGTCCGCCAATTGGTCACAGACAAGAACGAGGAGATTACCAAGAAAGCTGGCAACCAATGCCAATGAACCCTGAACACTTGAAAGAAGCACAGGATATGGCAGCAGCTGTTACCAAAGCTTTAGGTGGTGCTGGATTATGGGGAGTTGAGTTTTTCATCACGAAAGAAGGAGCATATTTCTCTGAACTTTCTCCGCGCCCACACGATACAGGAATGGTAACATTAGCAGGTACACAATCTTTCAATGAGTTTGAATTACACGCACGTGCCATTTTAAATATTCCAATTCCACAAATCGACTTACACAGAAACGGTGCAAGTGCAGTTGTTTTGGCTACGGAAACTTCAGAAACAGAACCAATTTTCGAAGGAGTAGATAAAGCAGCATCTTATTCAGATAGTGACTTTAGATTTTTCGGTAAACCAACAACGCGCCCTTATAGAAGAATGGCAGTAGCACTTACATATGGAACAGAAGAAGTTGCTACTTTGGTTGAAAAAGCAAAAGAAATGGCTGCACAAATTAAAGTGAAATAATAAAATTATACATTCAATCTTACGTTCCGCAGCGATTTTTAATCCTGCGGAATTTTTTTATTTTTAATCTTTCAATCCGTTATCTGTAATTTTATAATTTGTAATCTACAATCTTCTAATCTTCTAATCTTCCAATCTCCAAATGAAAACAATCATCATAGGTGCCGGTCCCGCTTCCCTAATGGCTGCTACACAAGCAATCAAAAAAGGAGATGAGGTGCTTGTGTTTGAGAAAATGAAAACTGCTGGGAGGAAGTTTTTGGTGGCGGGTGATGGTGGTTTCAATTTATCCCACATAGGAGACTTTGATGAGTTTGTAAGTTATTATTCTCATCCACAAATGGCTGATATAATTCGTCAGTTTACAAACAATGATTTAGTGCAGTTTTTGAATGAATTAGGGATAGATACCTATGTAGGTTCTTCGGGTAAAATTTTTCCGTTGAAACAAATCAAACCTGCAATGGTACTGAATACCTGGTTGACCTATTTAAAAAAGCAAGGGGTTCAATTTTTTTACCATGTCGTTTTAGAAGATTTTGATAACGAAAAAGTGATTATCCGTTCAATTTCAGGTCAAGAAACTTATACTTTCGATAGATTAATTCTAGGTTTAGGAGCTGCTTCTTGGCCTAAAACGGGTTCTGATGCTGCTTGGGTTTCGCTTTTTCAATCTAAAAATATTCAAGTAATTCCATTCGAACCGAGTAATGCAGGAGTAAATGTTAATCTACCAAATGAATTTCTTGATCAATTTCAAGGAACCGTTTTTAAAAATGTGGTGGTATCACATCATGGAATTTCTAGAAAAGGGGAGGTTGTTTTGACAGAATATGGGTTAGAGGGAGCTCCTATTTATTATCTAAATCCTTCTATTCGTAAACAAATGCAAATACCAATGTACATTGACTTTAAGCCATCACATAGTGAAGATTATATTTTATCTAGTTTAATTGAATGTAAAAATATTTCAGATGGGTTAAAGAAATTAAAGTTGCCGAAAGCCTTTGTTTTTTGGTGCAAACAATTTTTATCTAAAGAAGAATACAATGATTTATCGTTGATTTCTCGACTTATTAAACAGTTTCCAATTTATATGCATTCGTTCAGGCCGATAGAAGAAGCCATATCGTGTGCTGGTGGTGTAGCTTGGGATGAACTAAATGAAAGGTTACAAATAAAGAAATTCCCTGCCGTATCTGTTGTAGGGGAAATGATTGATTGGGAAGCACCAACAGGAGGATATTTACTACAAAGTGCTTTTTCTATGGGGTTTGTAGCGGGTAATTAGTCTCTCTTCTTTTTTGGCGTTCCAGTTTCTTTATCTTGCTTTTCGGGAATTGAATCTTCCTCCTCATCATCATTTGGAAGATTAATACTGCATTTAACAGTAAAATTGTCTGGAAATTCTCTAAATATTTCTTTTTTAAATTTTTCAGCATCATTCCTATCTGCATAGTCTCCTACTCTTAAAAAATAGTTAGGAGCATCATACGTAATGTATGTTTCTATTCTAGGATATGATTTAATAAATTTTAATCTAATATCGTTTAATTCGTTTTTGTTTGAACTAAAATAAATCTGAATTCTATAACCAGTGGTGCTAATTCTTTTTACATTACTTTTATTTTGTATAAGCGCATCTATTTTTTTATCCTTAACAATAACGATTCCTTTTCCATTTGTTTGAGCGTTGAAAAGGGTTGATAAAAGAATAAACAATGTTAATAAGGGCATTTTCATAATGCAAATATAAATCAATTATGTACATTTTAAATTCTAAGTTTTTATCAATGAATTGTTAATTTAATTTAAAGAAATTTCTTATTTAGAATTATTTTAAATTAAAAAAATCTTACTTAAAATTGTCACAGAATTGTCAGAAAATAGTTTGATTATTCTAATTTTGCGAGTGTCAAATGATGTATTTGTTTCAAACGACAAAACAAAAATTTATGAAAATATCTTTAAATCAGATGTTTAAATCCATTAACAAATGGTGCATTGGAGCCGTAGCAATTATGCTTTTTTCGGGTTCATACAATGCCAATGCGCAAGGAGAAGCCCTTTTTAAAGCAAAATGTGGTACATGTCACCAACCGCACAAGAATGGTACTGGACCAAAATTGTTCCAAGTTCGTAAGAAATGGGCTGATGGTGGTGCTAAAGATGGTTCTATTTACCAATGGGTAAATAACTGGCAAGCTGCTGCTGCTTCCGATCCTTATGCTCAGTCAGTTTCAACTTGGGCTCCAACAGCAATGTCTGTTTTCCCTGAATTGAAAAAAGAAGAAATTGATGCAATTCTAGACTGGGTTGACTCTCAACCCGATCCTGCTGCTGCGCCTGCAGGAGGTGCTGCTGCGTCTGGAGATGGAATGGCTGCTTCAGGTGAAGAAATGGAAGAAGAAGGAACTTTCAATTGGATTTGGGTACTTCTAGGTGTCATTTTCGCAGTTATCATTGGAGCCGTTTCGGGAGTTCGTCGTCAATTAAAATCTGCTTTAAATGAAGGAGAAGAGATTGAAGATTTAAGCTACGCTCAAGAATTTAAGAGTTGGGCTTGGAAAAACAAAGTCTACGTAGGTATTGGTTCTTTAATAATTGTTATTAGTCTATTGGTTTCAGGAATTTTAGGATTAGGTAATATCGGAGTAGTTGAGGATTATCAGCCGTCACAACCAATTGAGTTTCCACACGAAATTCATGCTGGAATTAATGGTATTGATTGTAAATATTGTCATAACTCAGTAACTAAGTCTAAGTCTGCAGGCTTACCAACTGTAAATGTTTGTATGAACTGTCACAAACAAATTAATGGTAGAACTCCAGAGCAACAAGAGAAAATCGCTAAGATTTATGAAGCAGCTGGATGGAGTACAGAAGGTGCTGGAGGTTATACTGGTAAAACTAAGCCAATCAAATGGAATAAAGTTCACGTTCTTCCAGATCACGTTTATTTCAATCACTCTCAACACGTTGTTGTTGGTGGTGTAGATTGTAAGCAATGTCACGGTGATATGACGAAGCAAAAAGAAACTGCTCGCGTTGTACCAGTGGAAGAATTAAATAAAATTGAAGGTAACGTAGTATTAACTCGTCCTACTTTAACAATGGGATGGTGTATCGAATGTCATGGGGAGAAGTCAATTGCTGATGGACCATTAGACACTAAGAAAGATGGATACTACGATGAAATCCATAAAAGATTATTGAACAATGATAAAACTCTATACAAAAAGTATCTTGATGATGGTAAAGTAACTGTCAAAGAACTTGGAGGATGGGAGTGTGCAAAATGTCACTATTAATAATATAACGAATAGGCTAAAAGCATATGAGTACAAATAGAAAATATTGGAAAGGTCTTGATGAATTGAATGAAACTCAAAGTTTCCTTCAAACTAGAGACCAAGAGTTTCCTCAATCAATGTCTGTAGATGAGTTTTTAGGTGATGAGAACTTAAAAGAAACATCTACTGCAAGAAGAGACTTTTTGAAATTTTTAGGTTTTAGTGTTGCTGCTGCTACTGTTGCTGCTTGTGAAGCACCAGTAACAAAAGCTATTCCTTATGTTATTAAACCAGAGAATGTGACACCGGGTATGCCAACTTGGTATGCCTCTACATATTATGACGGTATGTCTTATGCTTCAATTGTAGTTAAAACAAGAGAGGGAAGACCAATTTACATTAAAGGAAATAGAGATTTCGGTTTTACCAAAGGTGCAACTAATCCACAAATAATTGCTTCGGTTTTACCTTTATATGATTCAGCTCGTTTGACTGGTCCTACGAAAGGTGCTTCTTTGAAGACTTGGAATGATGTAGATGCTGAGATTTCTAAAAAATTAAAAGAAATTTCTGCGAAAAAAGGAAAAGTTGTTTTAGTATCTAATACCGTTATTTCGCCTTCAACAAATGCTGCAATTGCTGCATTGAAATCATTAGCAAATAATGGTGATGAAGCTGGAACTAACTTTGAACACATTCAATACGATGCGATTTCATACGCTGGTATTAGAAATGCAAACAAAGAATCTTTTGGGACAGACTTCATTCCTGAGTATGATTTCTCTAAAGCAAAAACAATCGTTTCTGTTGGTGCTGATTTCTTAAGTACTTGGTTACTTGCAACAGAATATACTCCGCAATACGCTACAAGAAGAAATCCTGATGGAGAATGGATGTCTAAACATTTCCAATTTGAAGCATTACTTTCTATTACAGGTTCAAATGCTGATTACAGAGCAATGGTTAAGCCGTCTGAAGAAGCAAATGTTCTATCTTACTTGTTAGGTAAATTCGGTGTAAACACGACAGCTCCTAAAACATTGTCTAAAGAAGCTCAAAAAGTAGCTGATTTAGCTTACGAATCATTGAAATCTTCTAAAGGTGAATCTTTAGTTGTTTCTGGTTCAAATAATACTGCTGTTCAAATTTTAGTAAACAAATTAAACACTGTTTTAGGTGCTTATGATGTCACTATCAATACAACAAATACGGTAAACATGTTTGCGTCTCAAGATGCAGCATTAAATACATTTGCTACAAACTTAATTGCCGGTAAAGCTCCTGCAGCGGTTATCTTCTACGGAGTGAACCCTGTTTATACTTTACCAAACGGTGAAGCATTTGGAAAAGCTTTATCAAAAGTTGAATTGTCAGTTTCTTTAGCTGGTTATACTGATGAAACGGCTTCTAAATGTAAGTTTGTTACTCCTGATCACCATGCTTTAGAAGCGTGGAATGACTACGCTCCAAAAAGAAATCATTTTGCAATTGCGCAACCTACAATCAGACCTTTATTCAATACCGCCCCAGCTCAAGAAACTTTCTTAGTATGGGCTGGTAAAGCGAAAAGAGGTGGTAAAGATTCAGCGGTTGTTTACGATTTGATTAAATCTACTTGGGCATCTGACGAACGTTTATTCAAATCTCAATCTGCTATTGCTGATTTTGATACTTTCTGGAATAAAACAATTCACGATAGCTGTATTACTATCTCTTTAGAGAAATCTACAGTATCTTTTAATGATTCTGCTTTATCAAAAGTTTCCGGAAACTTACCTAAAGGTGGTTCACTTGAAGTAGTATTATACCAAAAAGCGGGTATCGGAGCTGGTTCTCAAGCAAACAACCCATGGTTACAAGAGTTACCAGATCCAGTTACTAAAGTTACTTGGGATAACTACATTACAATGAATCCAACTGAAATGAGAAAAGGTGGATTTGTTACAACGTATGACCAAGAAAATGGATTAAATCTTGCAACTGTTAAAGTAAATGGTAAATCTGTTACTTTACCTGTATATCCTTTACCAGGACAAGCATTAGGTACTGTTGGTATTGCTTTAGGTTATGGTCGTGGAGCAAATAATGAAAATATTGGAAACGCTGCTTTCCAAACAAAAGAATATGGAGGTCACGATACAGATGAAAAAGGAAACAGAAAACCTATTGGTGCAAATGTTTTCCAATTTACTTCATTTGAAAATGGAACTTTAGCATTTAACGCTACTGGTTCATTAGCAAAAGAAAGCGGACTTTACCCTATTGCTGCAACTCAAATTCACCATACCGTAATGGGGCGTCATTCAATTGTTCGTGAAACAACTGCTGACATCTATAAAAAAGGTGAAAAAGAAGCATATAACCCTGCACATAATTTAGAAACTCACCATGGTCCTGAGAACATAAGTAAATTTGACTTATGGGAAGCTCATCCGGTAGAAAAAATTGGACATCGTTGGGGTATGACTATCGACTTATCTTCTTGTATCGGTTGTGGTTCTTGTTTGGTCGCTTGTCAATCAGAGAATAATGTTCCAGTAGTTGGTAAAGATGAAGTAAGAAGAGGTCGTGAAATGCATTGGTTAAGAATCGACCGTTATTTTGCTTCTGATGAAGAGGTAACTGTTGGTATTAAATCGGACAAAGAAAACTTCGATTATACTGCTGCTGAAGAAGCTGCTGAAAATCCGAGAGTTGTTCACATGCCAATGATGTGTCACCACTGTAACCATGCTCCTTGTGAGACTGTATGTCCAGTGGCTGCAACGAACCATAGTAATGAAGGATTAAACCAAATGGCATATAACAGATGTATTGGAACAAGATATTGTGCTAACAACTGTCCTTATAAAGTACGTCGTTTCAACTGGTTTAACTACCCATCATATAAGAAATTTACACAAGTAAATCCTGCACAAGATGATTTAGGACGTATGGTATTAAATCCAGATGTTACAGTTCGTACTCGTGGGGTAATGGAAAAATGTTCTTTCTGTGTACAAAAAATCCAAGCTGGAAAATTAGTAGCTAAGAAAGAAGGAAGACCAGTGAAGGATGGTGATGTTACAACTGCTTGTTCTGAGGTTTGTCCAACAAACGCAATCGTAGTTGGTGACTGGAACGACATCCAATCATTGGTTCGCAAGAGTTCAGATGATACTCGTTCTTATCAAGCTTTAGAAGAAGTTGGTGTTAGACCAAACGTATGGTATAAAGTAAAAGTAAGAAATGAGAAAAATACTGAACTTGAAAAAGTACAAGTAGTAAAAGAAACAGCTCACGCTGCTCATACTAATAAAGCACATCATTAATCGCTTAAAATAGGAAGTAATGCATAAGGAATCAGCAATAAGAGAGCCTCTAATTTTAGGTCACAAAACATACAGCGACATTACGGCGGATGTATGTAAGCCAATCGAGGACAAAGCTCCAAAAGCTTGGTACGTATTGTTCTCCATCGCTTTGGTTATCGGTTTATATGGAGTAGGAAGTATTTTCTACTTAATTGGAACTGGTATTGGAGTTTGGGGTTTAAATAAAACAATTGGTTGGGCATGGGATATCACTAACTTTGTATGGTGGGTAGGTATCGGGCACGCAGGTACATTAATATCGGCAGTGTTATTATTGTTCAGACAAAAATGGAGAATGGCTATTAACCGTTCTGCAGAAGCGATGACAATCTTCGCAGTATTCATGGCGGGAATTTTTCCAATGATACATATGGGTCGTATTTGGGTTGCATATTGGACTATGCCAATACCTAACCAGTTTGGTTCATTGTGGGTAAACTTTAACTCTCCTTTATTATGGGACGTTTTTGCTATCTCGACTTACCTTTCAGTATCAGTTGTGTTTTGGTACATTGGTTTAATTCCTGATTTTGCAACTTTAAGAGATAGAGTAAAAAGACCTATACCTAAGAAAATGTATTCTATATTATCTTTTGGTTGGTCAGGAAGAGCAAAAAACTGGAATCGTTTTGAGTTAGTTTCGTTGGTATTAGCTGGTTTAGCTACACCATTAGTATTCTCAGTTCACTCGATTGTATCTTTTGACTTTGCTACATCGGTTATACCAGGATGGCATACTACGATTTTCCCTCCATACTTCGTTGCTGGAGCTGTATTCTCTGGTTTTGCTATGGTGCAAACGTTGATGTTAATTATGCGTAAAGCAATGCGTTTAGAAGCATACATTCATACAAGACACGTGGAATACATGAACATTGTAATCATGGTTACAGGTTCAATCGTAGGTACAGCCTATATTACTGAGTTATTCATTTCATGGTATTCTGGAGTAGAGTATGAAGCATACGCTTTCATTAACCGTTTTTCAGGTCCATACTGGTGGGCGTATTGGTCAATGATGACATGTAACGTAATTTCTCCACAGTTGATGTGGTTCAAGAAATTGAGAAGAAGTTTATTATTTACATTTATCATTTCGATTGTAGTAAATATCGGTATGTGGTTTGAGCGTTACGTAATCATTGTTTCTTCAATTCATAGAGATTATTTACCATCTTCATGGAGTATGCATTATCCAAGTCACATTGACTTAGGTGTATATGTAGGTACAATTGGTTTATTCTTTGTTTTCTTCTTATTGTTTGCAAGATTTTTCCCTGTGTTACCTATTGCAGAGTTAAAAACAATTTTGAAATCTTCGGGTGAGTCTTATAAAAATGCACCTGATACGCATGGTCACGATCATGCACATGATGATAACCATAATACTAACAATCATTAATAAATGGTCATGGCAGATAAAGTTATTTATGCAATGTATGACGACGATGACGTGCTTAAAGATGGCGCGAAAAAATTAGTCGCAAAAGGAGTTAAGGTATCTGAAGTTTTCTCTCCATTTCCAATACACGGAATTGATCCTATTATTGGGATTAAAAATACACGTTTAGGAATCATGGCTTTCCTGTATGCAATTACAGGAACAATGTTAGCAACAATTGCGATGCGTTATTTTATGATTGAAGACTGGCCGATGAATGTTGGAGGTAAACCTAATAACACATATTTACAAAATATGTTAGCTTTTATTCCTATAACATTTGAGTTTACAGTAATGTGTGCAGCTCACGGTATGGCTTTGACATATTTCTTGAAGAACAAAACACTTCCTGGATTACCAGCACAAAATCCTGATCCAAGAACAACGGATGATCGTTTTGTAATGGAGTTAAGATTGTCTGAAAATTCAAATTTCACTTCTGAGGAATTACATGAATTATTGAAGACAACTGGTTATGTAGAATTAGACCAAAAAGAAGTTAAATAATTCTTTCAGTCATACAAAAAGAATGAAGATGAATAAAATTTATAAAATAGTTGGAAACTTGTCTGCAATGGCTGTTACAGGATTACTAGTGTTTTCTTGTACATCTAATCCAGACAGCGCAGGTCTAGAATACATGCCTGACATGTATCGCTCTCCTGCTATAGAAGCTTACGTGGACTATGGTGAAGTAAGAGGCGTTCAAAATGATGCGTTGAAAAATTCACAATCTGCACTGACTCCACCTAAACGTACTATTCCTTTCGTAGGGACAGATACTGCAGAAGTATTAATGAGTTTACCTTATCATAGATTACCTTCGTCTGCTTTTGCTCAGACTCATGGATTGTTTGGTTGGGATTTTACTAAAAACAATACTGCTGATTACGAATACAACGAATCAGCTAAAGACAAAAACCCTTATAAATTGACTGCAGCAAATTCTGAATCTATTTTCAAAAAAGGGAAAGAACTTTATTCTGCAAATTGTCAGCACTGTCATGGTGAAAAGGGTGATGGTAATGGTCCTATGGTAACTAGTGGTGCTTATGCTGGTGTCCCTAATTATTCAGATAGAGCTGCTTTAGGAGATGGACAGTTGTTTTATTCTATTTATTACGGTAAAGGAGCTATGGGTGGTCATGCTTCTTTAGTAAGTAAAAAAGAAATATGGACATTGGTTCATTACATTAGAAAATTCCAAAATTCAGCTTACGGAACTTTTAATGCAGATGGATCTTCAGCTGCTGTAGCAACTGCTGCGCCTGCTGATAGTACTAAAACTGCTGCACCTAAAAAATAATAAAAAAAGAAAGAGAAGATGGAATTCAAAGTCACAAAAAATGCAAACATCTTAACAATCGTTTTAATGGTTGTAGGATTGTTGTTTACGGGAATAGGAATTGCCGTAGAAGCAGGACATGATCACGGTCACCACTTAGGTACTCGTTTGGCAGGAAATTTATTAATCGATAGCTTTTTCTTTTTTGGAATTGGTTTAGGTTCTTTGTTTTTCTTGGCATTACAATATGCAACTGAAACAGGATGGTACGCTACTGTTAAAAGAGTTATTGAAGCGGTTGCAGGTTATTTGCCTGTAGGAATAATTTTAATGACAGTTACTTTGCTATACATTACATTAGCTGATGGTGCTCATTTATATTTGTGGATGGATGCTAAGAAAGTTGCTGAAGATGAAATTATGCAAGGTAAATCTGTTTATTTAAATAAAGGATTCTTTTGGATTAGATCAGTAGTTTATTTTGCTACTTACTACATATTCTGGAAAGGTTTTAGAAAGAGATCTTTATTAGAAGATGTTGAAGGTGGAACAACTATTCACTTTACAAATTATAAAAAAGGAGCTTTATTTTTAGTATTCTTTGCTGTATTTAGTTCTACATCTGCATGGGATTGGATTATGTCTATTGATGTACATTGGTTTAGTACTTTGTTTGGTTGGTATGTTTTTGCTGGTATGTGGTGTACAACAATGGTTGTTTTAGTTACCACTACTTTATATTTGAAGAAAAAAGGATATTTGCCTAATGTTAATGAAAGTCATATTCATGATTTAGGTAAATGGACATTTGCAACTAGTTTCCTATGGTCTTATTTATGGTTTTCTCAGTTTATGTTAATTTGGTATGCTAACATACCTGAGGAAGTAACATATTACATGACTAGAATAAAAGATTTCAATTTTTTATATTTTGGAATGTTTTTGATAAACTTTGTTTTCCCAATGGTGTTATTAATGTCAAGAGATGCAAAAAGGCATGCTGGAATTTTAACATTCGTAGGTGCGATTATAATGTTTGGTCATTGGGTTGATGTTTATATTATGATTATGGCTGGATCAATGGGTGAAGCTGCATACATAGGATTTATGGAAATTGGGTTGTTACTAACTGTTTTAGGTTTATTTATTAAGGTTATCTTAACTAATTTAACTAAAGCTCCTTTATCTGTTGTGAATCACCCTTTCCTAGATGAAAGTATTCACCACGATATTTAATTGTTGTACTTTTATTCATTGTTATTTTTAAAAAGATGAGTTTCAAATTAGTTACCCTTTTAGTAATCGTGTTGGGAGTACTTGCAGTAGCCCAATTAGTAAGATTATACGAATTATCTTCTAAACTTAGAAACAGAAGAGAGGAAGATATTACAAACCGTGATAATAAATTAAATGCTAATTTATTATTAGTTTTCATGTTTGCTTTTTATGGTTTTTTCCTTTATTTAATGGCTACTTACGGTTGGACAGGTAGAGGAGATGCAGCAACGGTTCATGGTGTAGAAACGGATTGGTTATTAAATTTAAATTTCGGAATTATTTTCGCTATTTTCTTCTTAACTAATACGCTTTTATTTGTGTTTGCTTGGAAATATGTTAAAAAACCAGGTGTAAAAGCATATTTTTATCCCCACAATAATAAATTAGAGTTAATTTGGACGGTAGTTCCAGCAGCAGTTTTAACTGTAATAATTATTCTTGGATTAAAAACATGGAATGATGTAACTTCTGATTCTTCTAAAGAATCAATTAAGGTTGAATTATTCTCTAAACAATTTGATTGGACAGCTCGTTATGCAGGACAGGATAATATTTTAGGTAAGTTCGATTATAAATTAACTACTCAAGAAAACGAATTAGCTTTGGTTACAATCGCTACACTAGATTCAGCTATAAAATATATGGAATTTGGTAAAGCTGACAGCACTGTTTTGGGTATCAAATTGCTTGAATCTAAATTAAATAATCCAAAAAATATGTTTATCCCTGAGGATAGAGAAAAAATGGAAATTGATTTAGATCGTAAAACGCGCTTGTTACGTTTATTGTATCAAATGAGAGCTCGTCATAATGCTAAACTTGATGCTAGTGCTTATGATGATATAATACAAAAAGATACATTACACTTAGTAGTAAATAAAGAGTATGAATTAAGTTTTAGAGCTAAAGACGTTATTCATTCTGCTTATTTCTTACACTTAAGATCTCAAATGAATACAGTTCCTGGTTTGACAACAAAAATGAAGTTTATTCCTACTGTAACAACAAAAGAAATGAGAGAGCGCCGCAAAGATTCTAAATTTAATTACGTTTTAATGTGTAATAAAATTTGTGGTGGTGCTCATTATAAAATGAAAATGATAGTTGTTATTGATTCCCCGGCTCAGTATAAAGCTTGGTTAAAATCTAAAACAACGTTTAAAGATGAGTTCCATAAGGCACCAGCTGCTCCTGCATCTACTACAGATGCAGCTGCAGATAGTACTCAAATGGCTAAAATTTAATTGATTTAATTTAATATAAAACAAGAGAAAATGTCAGCATTAACTCACGACAACCACGGACATCATAGTGCACATGATCATCATGATGATCACCACGAGGAAAGCTTCGTATCAAAGTATATTTTCAGTCAAGATCACAAAATGATTGGTAAGCAGTTTTTGATTACTGCTATCTTTATGGGTCTTGTTGCAATGTTACTTTCTATTTTATTTCGTATTCAATTAGCATGGCCAGGAGAAAGTTCTGATTTTCTATCTTTCTTTTTAGGAGAAACTTGGGCTCCAGGGGGAATTCTAAAAGAGAATATGTATTTAGGATTGGTAACTATTCATGGTACAATCATGGTATTCTTTTTATTAACTGGTGGTTTATCAGGAACATTCTCTAACCTTTTAATTCCGTTACAATTAGGCGCTAGAGATATGGCTTCAGGTTTCTTAAATATGATTTCATATTGGTTATTTGCGATTTCGTCGGTAATCATGATGATTTCTTTATTTGTTGAAACAGGACCAGCTATGGCAGGATGGACAATTTATCCTCCTTTATCAGCTCTTCCTCAAGCGGTTGAAGGTTCTGGTTTAGGTATGACATTATGGTTAGTTTCAATGACTTTGTTTATTGCAGGTTCATTAATAGGTTCATTAAACTATATTGTTACTGTATTAAACTTAAGAACTAAAGGTATGACAATGACAAGAATGCCTTTGACTGTATGGGCTTTCTTTGTAACTGCAATTTTGGGTGTGTTATCATTCCCAGTTTTGTTATCCGCTGCAGTATTATTAATGATGGACAGATTGGCTGGTACAAGTTTCTACTTATCTGATATTATTGTTGGTGGTGAAATGTTAGAAAATCATGGTGGTTCTCCATTATTATATGAGCATTTATTTTGGTTTTTAGGTCATCCTGAAGTGTATATTGTATTATTGCCAGCTCTTGGTCTATCGTCTGAAATTATTGCAACAAATGCTAGAAAGCCAATATTTGGTTATAGAGCCATGATTGGTTCAATATTAGCTATTGGTTTCTTATCTTTTATTGTTTGGGGACACCACATGTTCATTACTGGTATGAATCCTTTCTTAGGTAGTGTGTTCGTGTTTACAACTTTATTAATTGCGATACCTTCTGCTGTTAAAGTATTCAATTACTTAACTACACTTTGGAAAGGTAGTATTATTTTCACGCCTGCTATGTTATTTGCTATAGGCTTAGTTTCTACATTTATCACTGGTGGTGTTACAGGAATTATTTTAGCAGATTCTGCTCTAGATATTGCTATCCATGATACATATTTCGTAGTTGCTCACTTCCATATTGTAATGGGTATGTCTGCTGTATTTGGTATGTTTGCAGGTGTTTATCATTGGTTCCCTAAAATGTATGGTAGAATGTTAAACACACGTTTAGGTTTCGCACATTTTTGGGTTACTTTAGTTGGTGCTTATGGTGTGTTCTTCCCAATGCACTTTGTAGGTATTGCAGGTGCACCTCGTAGGTATTATGATTATTCAGTATATGGGGAGTTTGATACTAACTCATATGAGATGATAATGGATTTAAATATTATCATTACTGTATTTGCAATTATTGCAGCTATAGGGCAAGCAATATTTTTATTTAATTTCTTTTACAGTGTTTATAGAGGTCCTAAAGCTGTTCAGAATCCTTGGAAATCTAATACATTAGAATGGACTACGCCTGTAGAGCATGTACATGGTAATTGGCCAGGAGCTTTACCAGAAGTTCATAGATGGCCTTATGACTATTCTAAACCTGGTATGGAGGAAGATTATATTTTACAAACTGTTCCTCTAGCAGATGGTGAAGAAGATCACTAAAAAATAAATTTATTTTTGTAGAAGCTGTCTCAAAAGGACAGCTTCTTTTATTTTTGTATAAATTTAAATACGTGGAAGAAGAATCTTTTGATTATCGTAAGGAATCGACATCATCGTCAGAGAATGATTATGATAAAGTGTTGCGACCAAAAAAACTTACTGATTTTGCTGGTCAAAGTCAGGTAGTTGATAATTTAGAAGTTTTTGTTCAAGCTGCTACACAAAGAGGAGAACCTTTAGATCATGTTCTATTACATGGACCTCCTGGTTTAGGAAAAACTACATTAGCAAATATTATTGCAAATGAGTTAGGTGTTGGTTTTAAGGTTACTAGTGGACCGGTTTTGGATAAACCAGGTGATCTAGCTGGATTACTTACAAATCTTGAAAAGGGTGATGTTCTTTTTATTGATGAAATACATCGTTTAAGTCCTGTTGTAGAAGAGTATTTATATTCTGCCATGGAAGATTATGTGATTGATATTTTAATAGATTCTGGTGCAAATGCGCGTACAGTTCAAATATCATTAAATCCATTTACCCTTATTGGAGCTACCACACGATCTGGGTTATTAACCTCCCCCTTGCGTGCTCGTTTTGGTATTAATGCCCGTTTACAGTATTACGATTCGAAAACATTGACATCAATAGTAGAACGTTCCTCAGATTTATTAAATATTCAGATTAATGAAGATGCAGCTTATTCCATAGCTAGTCGAAGTCGTGGTACTCCCAGAATTGCTAATGCTTTGTTGCGTAGAGTTCGTGATTTTGCTCAAATTAAAGGAAATGGTCACATTGATTTAAAAATAACTAATTATTCCTTAGATGCTCTCAATGTAGATGCTTATGGTTTGGATGAGATGGATAATAGGATATTGCTTGCTATTATCGATAAGTTTAAAGGCGGTCCAGTAGGATTAACTACTATAGCAACTGCAATAGGAGAAAATGCGGGAACACTCGAAGAGGTATATGAACCATTTTTAATTCAAGAAGGATTTTTAATGCGTACTCCAAGAGGTAGAAAAGCAACTGAAAAGGCTTATAAGCATTTGGGTAAAGACCTTGGTTTTATTCAAGGTGGATTATTTTGATTTTATTCTAATCAAGATTAAATAAAAAAAAAGTAGATAAGACCTATTAGAAGTAGAATTATAATTGAAACGATAATTTTATTTATTTTATCTAAAATATCTTTATCTCTTTGATTCAACATAAGTCAAAAATAAACTATATTGAATTTCAAATAAAAATCTCACAATTATAATTTAATTAAAATTTACAACAATATCAATAGTTTAATTTTCTTTTGTTCTTACTAATTTCATTATGCAAAAAAAATGAAATGGCATTAATTGAAGAAATTGCATTGACTTTATTACCAAATTTTGGCCCCCGAAAAATACGAACAATCTTACAGCATTTTGATGTTAAAGAATTTTTTAGAGTGTCAAAAATACGATTTAAAGAGGTTCCTGGTATTGGTGAAAAATCGATTTATGATTTAGATAGAGATGATGCTTTACGTAAAGCAGAACAATATTTATATTTTTTAGAACGAAATCAAATAGAAGCTGTATTTTATCAATCTAATGATTTTCCTTATCGACTGAATCAATGTGATGACGCTCCAATTGTATTGTTTAAGAGAGGAATTATGGATTACAATCATCAGAAAGTAATTTCGATTGTTGGAACAAGAAACGCTACAAATTATGGCAAAAGATGCATAGATGAATTTTTGGAAGGGATAAAAGATCAAAATGTATTAGTAGTTAGTGGACTTGCGTATGGTATTGATGTATATGCTCATCAAAAATGTATCGAATTGGGTATACAAACAATTGGAGTATTAGGTCATGGATTAGATAGAATTTATCCAGCAGTGCATAAGAATATCGCAGAAAAAATGCTTTTAAATGGGGGGGTAATTTCTGAGTTTTTACCTGGTACTTTACCCGATAGAGAACATTTTCCAATGCGTAATCGTGTTGTTGCAGGGATGTGTGATGCAACAATTGTTATTGAAAGTGGGATCAAAGGAGGTTCAATGATCACAGCAGAATTAGCAAATGATTATTCGAGGGATGTTTTTGCATTTCCTGGAAATGTAGAAAGTGAGTATTCAAAAGGATGTAATTTATTAATCAAAAATCAAAAAGCACACTTAATATCAAATTGTGCAGATTTTGTGAAATGGATGAATTGGGATTCAAATATTGATAAAGTATCTATACAACAGAGTTTGTTTCCAAATTTGACTGATGAAGAACAATTCATAATCAAAATTATACGTGAGAAAAAAGAAATTTCGTTAGATGTTTTGAGTATCAAATCAGAAATGAATTCTGGTAAGTTGTCTGGTTTATTATTAAAATTAGAACTGGAAGGGATAGTACAACAGATGCCAGGTATGCAGTATAAAATTTAATTCATACTATTTAGCTATGAATTTTTGTTAATTGTTTATACAAACTCTTTTTTTTCGTATAAAAATCATACCTTTGCAACCAAATTGAAAGATGTTTGATATAAAGCAATTTCTATCAAAAACTATCAATTAAAACACTTTTGGATTGATTGAAATACAAACTATTAAGATCGATTAACTACTTTTTACAAAACAAATCTGGACATTGGTCCACTTTTAGAATTATGTTGAATATTGTTTTATTTGGCCCTCCGGGAGCAGGAAAAGGAACTCAATCTGAACGATTGATAGACAAGTACGGATTGGTTCATTTATCTACTGGTGATATCTTTAGAGCAAACATCAAAGGAGAAACTGAACTTGGTATGTTAGCTAAAAGTTTTATGGATAAAGGTGCGCTAGTTCCTGATGAAGTAACCATTAATATGTTACGTTCGGAAGTATTAAAGCATCCTGAATCAAATGGGTTTATATTCGATGGTTTTCCACGAACAAATGCACAAGCTGTTGCATTAGATGCATTTTTAGATTCTTTAAACACCTCAATTTCTGTGATGTTGGCATTGGAAGTAGAGGAAGAAGAATTGAGAAAGCGTCTGTTGTTAAGAGGACAATCAAGTGGAAGACCTGATGATGTGAATCCAGAGATAATCCAAAACAGAATAAACGTTTACAACAAAGAAACAAAACCGGTGAAAGATTTTTATCAGTCACAGGATAAGTTTGTTTCAATTGATGGTATTGGTGAAATCGATGAGATTTCAAACCGTTTATATACGGCGATTGACGCCATAAAAAAATAAAATGGCTTCTGATAATTTCGTAGATTACGTAAAAATTAATTGTACTTCAGGTAACGGTGGTGGTGGTTCAACTCACTACAGACGTGAGAAGTACATACCGTTGGGTGGACCTGATGGAGGAGATGGAGGCCGAGGAGGTCATATCATCTTGAAGGGTAACGCTCAATTGTGGACGCTTTTACACTTGAAATTTCAGAAACATATCAAAGCAGGTCATGGTGTACATGGAACTGGTCAATTGAAAACAGGAGCCGAAGGAGAAGATAAAATCATAGAAGTTCCATTAGGTACTATAGCAAAAGATGGTGAAACGGGAGAGGTTCTTTTTGAAATTTCAGAAGATGGGGAGAAACGAATATTAGTACCTGGAGGTAGAGGAGGAAAAGGGAATAGCCATTTTAAATCAAGTACAAACCGTGCTCCACAATTTGCTCAACCTGGTGAACCAGGACAAGAGGCATGGATGATATTAGAATTAAAAATTCTTGCTGATGTTGGTTTAGTTGGTTTTCCGAACGCTGGAAAAAGTACATTACTATCCGTATTGAGTTCAGCAAAACCAGAAATCGGAAATTATCCTTTTACTACGATACGTCCAAATTTAGGAATCGTTCCTTATCGTACCTATCAATCTTTCGTAATGGCTGATATTCCAGGGATTATTGAAGGTGCTCATGAAGGTAAAGGATTGGGTTTACGTTTCCTACGTCATATCGAACGTAATTCTGTTTTACTTTTTATGGTACCAGCAGATTCAGATAATATCGCTAAAGAGTATGAGGTGTTATTAAATGAACTTCGTCTCTATAACCCTGAATTATTACATAAAGATCGAATTCTAGCTATTACTAAATCAGATATGTTGGATGATGAGTTAAAAGAAGCAATGCGTGCTGAAGTTCCATCTATTCCTTATGTCTTTATATCTTCTGTAGCACAACAAGGTTTGTTAGAGTTAAAAGATTTGATTTGGAAGACCTTACATAATGATAGAATGGCTTGAATCAATTGATCAGTCCATTGTTTTATTTATCAATGGATTGCATTCTCCTTGGTTAGACGAGGTAATGTGGTTGGTTTCTGGTAAGTGGATTTGGTTCCCACTTTATTATGGGATGCTGTACTATGCCTACCGCACTTTCGGTCCTGTTCACTGTTTATATTTTGTTTTGACGATGTTTGCAATCATTGCTATGTCTGATATGGTTTCTTCTCAAATTATCAAAAAAATTGTAGAAAGAGTAAGACCTTCATATCATTTGATTTTAGGTCCTAAATTGCATTTTTACGAGGAATCTCCAGGAAATCTATATCGTGGTGGAGAATTTGGATTTGTTTCTTCCCACGCCGCTAATTTCTTTGCCCTTGCTGTATTTTACGGTATGGCATTAAAATCAATCTTTCCCCGCGTAATTTATGTATTGTTGGGTATTGCCTGTTTGGTTGCATTCTCTCGTATATACTTGGGAGTACACTATTTATCAGATGTGATTGGTGGAGCTGTAGTAGGTGGTACAATTGCTTTTGTAATGTGGCACTTTTTTTGGTCTAAACGAATAGCACCAAAAATTCCATAAATGAAATCGTTGTTTATTTTTATCATTTCTTTTTTAGTTGTTTTTCAAGGATTTTCTCAACTTGAATTTGAAACAACCACCCTTGATTTTGGTGAATTACAAGATGGAGCCGAACGTTATCGTGACATACGAATTACGAATAAAGGGGATAAAAAAGCTTATATCCTAAATTATAAGAATCCACGAGAAGTAGCTTGTTTATTTACAAACAAAGGTGCAGATAAAGATTCCGTTTTAATTTTTAGGGCACAGCCCAATCCGAAGAATTTAGGACGATTTTCGTACGAAGTAAGTGTCTTTACAAGTGATAAATCGGAACCGACAATTATACATATTTCTGGCGTATTAAAAGAACAACTTACAGATCCTTTGGCAAGAATGCAAGCTTGTCCTACATTCGGTGATCGCCCCGCTCCGCACGCGACCGATTTTCGATTACGTGTGGAAGTGTATGATGCGATTACGAAAGAACCCATTCCTGATGCGAAAGTGTTGTTACTACAAAATGGATTAAAAAAGGCGGTTTGGAAAACAACTGTAAGTGGAAAAGTAAGTAAGGATTTTCCCTTGGGATTTACTTATTTTTATGTTTTAAAACAAGGGTATCAATCGGCTGAAAAAGGTCAATATGTGAATATAAAAAATAATATTGTAACTATTTATTTAGATAAAGAAATTATCAATAATACAATTATTTATGAAGAAAAAATTAAAAAAGAAAATTTAGTTGAAACTAAAAAAGATAGTATTGAAGTTGATTCAGTAATTCCGGTTGTTGATGTTCCTAAATTATCTTTGGATAGCATTCCTTTAAAAACATTTGACGAGCGTTATTTTAAACCGGTGAATGTTACGTTTGTGATTGATATTTCTACTTCGATGAAGATCGGTGACAGGATGGAATTGATGAAATTTAGTTTGCTGGAATTAGCATCTATGTTGCGTGAACAAGACAAAATCAGTTTGGTTTCCTATGCTAATGAAGCAGAGGTAATACTCAAACCGACCAACGGAGTAAATAAAACACAATTGCAAAAAGTGATTACAACCATCAAAGCAGGAGGAATGACAGCAGGTGGAGAAGGGATTAAATTAGGTTGTAAACTAAATAATCAGGCATTCATAGATGAGGGAGTGAATTTGGTTTATATCATTACAGATGGAGCATTTAATAAATCTTCGAAAGATTATATCCAATCATTAGATGAATTTAAAGCAAAAGGAATGATCATTTCTGTAGTAGGAATTCAAAATACGCCCACAGATGCTAAAAATATGCAACAAGTAGCTCAAAGCGGTGGTGGTGATTATCTATCCATACAAAAACTATCGGATGCAGAAAAAGTGTTATTGCTGGATATAAAGCGAAAGACGTATTATAAGTAAAATGAGGATTTTCCCTCCTTTCCCTTCATTATACTTCGATAAACTCAGTATGACATTTCAGGTAGAAAGGAGGGAAATTAAATTACACCACAATATTTACAATCCTTCCAGGAACGACAATCAATTTTTTCGGTTGTTTTCCTTCTAAGTATTTGTTTAGTTCTGTCATACCCATCACGTGGTCTTCAATTTCTTTTGCATTCATCGAAGAAGGTAAATCTACTTTGATACGCACTTTTCCATTGAAAGAAATAGGGTAGGAGAATGAATCGGAAACTAAATAGGCTTCGTTAAATTTCGGATACGTTGCCTTATTGATGGAACCCGCTTCGTGACCTAGTTTTACCCATAATTCTTCACAAATGTGAGGAGCATATGGAGATAATAATACTACTAAATCCGTTAAGATTTGTCTGTTATTGCATTTTTGATCGCTCAATTCATTACAAGCAATCATAAAGTTTGAAACACCTGTATTGAAAGAGAAACGTTCTAAATCAGCTGTAACTTTTTGAATGGTTTTATGTAATGTTTTTAATGCATCTTTTGTTGGTTCTCCTTCCGTAATTTCAAAGGTATAGTCTGCTGCCTGATGGAACAAACGCCAGAATTTACGTAAGAAGTTACTTACCCCGTTGATCCCTTTTGTATCCCATGGTTTCGCCTGTTCGATAGGCCCCAAGAACATTTCGTACATTCTTAATGTATCCGCACCAAATTTTTCAACCAATTCATCTGGAGTTTGAACGTTGAATTTAGATTTAGACATTTTTTCAACTTCGTAACCACATACATAGGTTCCATCATCTTCTAATATAAATTCAGCATCTGCATAATCTGAACGCCATTGTTTGAAACCATCTACATCTAATTTATCGTTGTCAACCAAAGCGATATCAACGTGAAGAGGAATCGTTTTATATTCACTTTTCTTGGATGCAGTTACAAACGTATTTCCATCTATTGTTCTATAAACAAAACTACTTCTTCCCAAAATCATTCCTTGGTTGATCATTTTTTGGAAAGGTTCAGCAAAAGAAATATATCCTTGGTCAAACAAGAACATATTCCAAAAACGCGCATACAATAAGTGACCCGTAGCGTGTTCAGATCCACCGATATATAAATCAACACTTTTCCAATAATCTGCTTTTTCTTTGTTTACGAATTCCGTTTCATTGTTCGCATCCATATAACGCAAGAAATACCAAGAACTTCCTGCCCAACCTGGCATCGTATTTAATTCCAATGGAAACACGTTTTTATTGTCTATCAGTTCGTTAGAAACAACGGAGTTTTTAGTTGTATCCCACGCCCATACTTTCGCATTTCCTAATGGTGGCTCACCGTCTTCTGTAGGTAAATATTTTTCTACTTCTGGTAAGATAATCGGTAAGTGTTCAGTTTCTATGATTGTTGGTAAACCATCTTTGTAATATACTGGGAAAGGTTCACCCCAATAACGTTGTCTTGAAAAAACCGCATCACGTAATCGGTAATTTGTTTTTCCTTTTCCTAATCCACGATTTTCAATTTCTTCGATGGCTTTTTTCATCGCATCTTTGATTTCTAAACCGGAAAGGAAATCTGAATTTGTTATTTTTCCTGATTTTTCAGCGTAAGCACTTTCAGAAATATCTACGTTTTCAAAAATATTTTTGATTTCTAGGTTGAAATGATTTGCAAAATCCCAATCACGTTGATCACCACAAGGAACTGCCATTACAGCCCCAGTTCCATAAGAAGCAAGCACATAATCTCCAATCCAAATTTGTACTTTTTCATTGGTAAATGGGTGAAGAACATACGCTCCTGTGAATTGACCTGTAATATTTTTCACGTCAGATTGACGATCTCTTTCTGTTTTTAACGATGCTGCTTTTTTGTAATTCTCTACAGCCTCTTTGTACTCTTCTGTAGTAATTTCATCAACCAATGGATGCTCTGGTGCTAATACCACAAACGAAACCCCAAAAACAGTATCAGGTCGAGTTGTAAACACTTCGATAGTACAATCTGCTAATTTGCAATCTGCAATCTGGAATTTTAATGAACATCCTGTTGATTTTCCAATCCAGTTGCGTTGAATATCTTTTACTGAGTCAGTCCAATCCAAGGTTTCTAAACCTGTCAATAAACGTTCAGCATAAGCTTTGATACGCATCGACCACTGACGCATTAATTTTTGCTCTACTGGGTGACCACCACGTTCAGAAACTCCGTTGATTATTTCATCGTTTGCAAGCACAGTTCCTAATTTAGGACACCAGTTTACCCATGAGTCAGCCAAAAATGCCAAACGGTATGTTTGCAGAATATCCTCTTTTTCTTTAGCAGAATATACTTTCCACTCTTCAGCTGTAAATATTGTTTCACAATCCGAACAAGCAATCACATTTCCATTACCTTCCTTTTCGAAAATGGAAATTAAGGTAGAAATACGTTCTGCTTTATTGGTTTTATTATCGTAATAACAGTCAAATAGTTGAGCAAATATCCACTGTGTCCATTTATAATATTCAGGACTTGAAGTACGTACTTCTCTAGACCAATCAAATGAAAAACCGACATTATCTAATTGTTGACGGTATCGAGCAATATTTTCTTCGGTAGTTATAACGGGATGTTGCCCTGTTTGGATTGCATATTGTTCGGCAGGTAAACCAAACGAATCGTAACCCATTGGGTGTAATACATTATGACCTGTTAATCTTTTATAACGAGCGTAAATATCTGAAGCGATATAACCAAGTGGGTGACCAACATGTAGACCTGCTCCAGAAGGATACGGGAACATATCTAACACATAAAATTTAGGTTTATCAGAGTTGTCCTCTGTTTTGAAAGTTTGATTTTCAGCCCAAAATTTTTTCCATTTGGACTCGATTTCGCGAAAGTTATATTCCATTTAAATTAAATGATTGACTTGTATTGGATTCCAAAGATACATCAAAAAAAGTAATAGATTAAAGCAACTTTTGACAACCTTATCTGTCTTTAATTTGTTTTATATTTGTTCTCATAGTATTCATATAGGATATTATGTATTTAAATTTATGTTATGAAATACTATACTTTATTTTTTTCTGTTTTATTTTTCATTGGAGTTAAAAGTCAACAGATTGATTATTCAAACACTAGACCAGGTGAAGATGTAGAATATTGTACTACTCATAAAAAATTACAAGAATTATTACAAGATCCTGAATTTAGAAAACAATTTGAGGAGGAACAGGCTCAATTTAGAAGAGAGGAAGCAAGATATAAGTCAAGCGGCAGAAAAAGAGGAACCGTTTTAACAATTCCGGTTGTTTTTCATGTAATGCATAGTGGGGGAGTTGAAAACATTTCCGATGAGCAAATATATGATGCGTTAGCAATCATGAATAGGGATTTTAGGTTACAAAATAACGATGCAAAGACAGTTCATTCCGATTTTAATTCATTGCCATCAGATGTTGAAATTGAGTTCAAAATGGCAACTATTGCACCTGACGGAACTTGTTTTAGAGGAATTACCAGGACATTCACTACAGATACAACAACTAATGGAAGTAAACAAGTGTCATTGATAAAAGCAGGAAATGATGTATATAAAGGAGAATGGGCTGGTAACAGATATTTAAATTTCTTTATCTGTAAGTCAATTGGTGGAGCCGCAGGTTATACATATAGACCATGGGGATCAAACATAAACATGACTAATGGAATATGGATATTACATACTTATGTTGGAAGCATAGGTACTTCAAATGAGATTAAAAGTAGGGCTTTAACCCACGAAGTAGGACATTGGTTAAATTTGATGCACACATGGGGAGGAAATAATAATCCAGGTGTAATGTCTAGCTGTGATGATCCTAATCAAGATTATGTTGATGATACACCTCCAACTATTGGTGTAACAAGGTGTAATTTGAATGAAAGTTCTTGTGGTGTTAGAGCAAATGTTGAGAATTATATGGATTATTCCTATTGTAATAAAATGTTCACTCCTGATCAATCAACAAGGATGCGAACAGCATTATTATCCACAATAGGTGGAAGAAATGTGATTTCATCTTCTTCAAATTTAAGTTTGGTGGGTGCTATTAATCCTCCTTTGTGTACGGTCGATTTTTTATTTGATAAAAATCCTATTTGTGCTGGATCGGAAGTGAGTTTTGAGGATGTTTCTTTTAATAATGTCACAACAAGAAAGTGGTTATTTCCAGGAGGAATACCAGCTGAGTCAGATCAAGCTAATCCTAAAGTTACCTATACAAAACCGGGTAAATATACTGTTAGTTTAACCGTATCCGATGGTGTTAAAACGTTAACTAAAACCATTGAGGGAGCGGTAACAGTAGCCTCTCTGCCTTTAAAAACCCCGTTTTTAGAAACTTTTGATAAGGTATCCTCTATTTCTAATTCTCAATATTGGAATGTCATCAATGAAGGAAATAATCAAGCTTTCAAAATTATAAATGGAGTAGGTTATGGAGATACTGTTTCATTGTATTTGAATAATTTTAAAGATAAATCTAAAAGTTTAGACGCAATTGTTTCTACACCAATGGATTTATCTGCAGTTAAAAATCAAGCAGATGTTACATTAAGTTTTAAATATGCTTATAGAAA
This sequence comes from Crocinitomicaceae bacterium, assembly GCA_046304235.1. GTDB lineage: Bacteria > Bacteroidota > Bacteroidia > Flavobacteriales_D > Crocinitomicaceae > CANHVK01. The sequence continues at coordinate 49,508 of JBKCEW010000188.1, forward strand.
ATTAACCTCAACTGATAATGAAACATTAAGAATTTATTTTTCAAATGATTGTGGAAAAACTTGGAGTGTACGAAGAATCATTTCTGGAAATAATTTAAGTGATTTAACAGCAAATACAGATTGGAAGCCCGCCTCCAAATCTGATTGGAAAATTGTTCATGTTACAAATATTATATCCTCATTTTGGAATTCAAATGCAAGAATAAAATTTGAGTTTGAAGGGAATGGAGGTAATAATTTATTTCTAGACGAAATAAATCTATATCCTTCTGGTCCAGTAGATACTTTAGTGAAATCACCTATAGGTAATGCAATTTATGATTATACAATTGATAATGTTGATTTTACCATTCAAAGTGATTTTAGTTGTTTAGGAACAAATGTGAACTTTAGTGATACATTGACTCTTAAAGCAACCCAATGGAAATGGTCATTTCAAGGTGGATATCCAAGTACTTCAATTGAAGAAAAACCAGTTGTATTATATACAAAACCGGGCGTGTATAATGTGACTTTACAAGCAAGTAATGGTGTTTCTACAAAAACAATTACAAAAAATGATTACTTAGTGGTTGATGCTTCTAAGAAAGATTTTCCTATTACCGAAAATTTTGATACGATTAAAGACTTAAAAATCAATAATACATGGTATGGTTCTAAAAACACAAACCAAGTTTTATTAAACAGTTTAAACGCAGGTTCGACTCAATTTATTACTTTCAAAGCGAATGAAAATAGTTACAGTACACTAGTTTCAAAGCAGTTAAATTTTTCTAAATTGAAAGATACCTTGCCAGTTTATCTTTCATTCGATGTAAAGAAATCTATTTCTAAAAATGCTGATAAAGACACTTTACTTATCTTTTTATCAGCGGATTGCGGAGACACTTGGAATAAAATAGCAACTTTAAATTTAAATTCGACATTGGTTAATGATTCATCGAAGTGGAATAATGTTGAAATAGAAGAAATTAATAAAAATTATTTGAAACAATTTACCTTAATAAAGTTTGCTTATAAAGGATTCAATGAATTGAATTTCGATAATTTATCAATAAGTAACAACAAGCAGATAAAGAATACGGCTAGTGTTTCTGATATTTCAGAGAATAAATTTACAATTTACCCAAATCCAACTGATCAACATTTGAATATCACTTGGAACTCTGATTTTAAAGTGTCTTATATTATGTTGACCGATGTTTTAGGTAAGAAGGTGAAAGAGATATCGGTAAATACGCAACTAAATTCGATTGACTTAGATCTTTCAACTTTATCGAAAGGGACTTATTACGTTAATTTAATCAATCCTGATTTTATTCAAGTTTCTAAAGCAGTAATGGTTAGATAGTAAATACATTTAATCTTTTTAGTTTGTTTATATTTGCAACAAAAAATTACGATTATGTCAGATAATTCTAGAATTTCAACATCAAAAGCTCCAAAACCAGTAGGTTTATATCCACATGCAAGAAGAGTAGGTAATTTGTTATTTTTATCAGGTGTTGGACCAAGAACAGCTGGTTCAGATGCTACAGATTCACAAGTTCCTGGACTTAAATTAGATAAAAATGGTAACTTTTTAGAATTTGATTTTGAAGCACAATGTAGAAGCGTTTTTGAAAACGTAAAAGTGATTTTAGAAGAATCGGGTTCTAGTTGGGAAAATTTAGTTGACGTAACGGTTTTCTTGGTGAATATGAAAAGAGATTTCCATACATATAATCGTTTTTATGCTGAGTATTTTAAAGATAATTTGCCTTGTAGAACTACCTGTGAAATCAATTCTTTACCAACTCCTATCGCTATTGAGTTGAAGTGTATCGCTACTATCGATTAATCATAAATTTATGTTAGGTTTTATTATTCGCTGTTTTCTTACAGCAGTATCTTTGTTTTTAACAGTTTATTCGTTTGGAACAGGTCATTGGGGTTGGGGAATTGTTATGATTTTTGTAACGGCATTGGTTGTATTGACTTTCTTTAGAAATGTTTATATGATCATGGCGTTGAATCAAATGCGTGTTGGTAATCAAGAAAAAGCGCATGATTATATTAAAAAAATCACACGACCTGATTTATTACCAAAAAAACAACATGCTTATATCTTGTATTTAAAAGCTATGATGGGAGCACAAGAAATGGGCTTTGCGAAAAGTGAACAATTAATGCGTACAGCGTTGCAAATGGGACTTAGAACAAAGCAAGATAACGCAATGGCTCGTATGCATTTAGCTGGTTTAACTGCTCAAACTGGTAGAAGACAAGAAGCGCTTTCATTATTAAGTGAAGCAAAAAAATTAGATGAGAATGGTATTTTGAAAGACCAAATTTCAATGATGAGAGAGCAACTTACAGGTGCAATGCCATCCAAGAATCAGATGCGTATGGCGCAAATGCATAAAGGAAGAATTAAGTCTCCGAGAAAAAGATAAAAAAGACAGAGGGTTTCAGAATTGAGACCCTCTTTTCTTTTATTATATGCCCATTAATGTTTTAAGGTCATCCACTTTTTCTATTTTTTTAGCCGTTTTGAAATGTAAGGTTTGTGTTCCAGTTTTATCTTTAGAACATTTACCTAACTCTTCACTAGATACTTGAGCAAGTATATCACCTTCCAAAACCGTAAATAGTGTAGCAGAAGGGTCATTACAAAGTGTTAATTCAACTTCTTGTTTGAAAGCATAATCAATACAAACTTTATCTCTCTTGCTAATATAGAAAAATCGATCAGGTGCAAAACCTTTTTTACCTTTAGGAATTACAAAATTAACTTTTGCTAAGAATTTTTCTGGTTGACTATATAATTTATCACAGTTGTAAATACCAAATTGGTTAATTTGTAATGTTCTTGAAAGATCACTCATTTTAGAAAGTGTTAATTCATGTTCTTGAATTTCTTTTAATGTCTTTTCGTATTCCGTAGACCATTTTTCCGGAGCAACTTTGAATATACTTTTTATCGACATTTTAGCTTTGATTTTAGTCTTGAAAATCTCTTTTTTATCATTGGGGTTTTCTAGAGTAAGTTCGTAAATATCACCTTCCAATTTTTTATGTTTTCCCGGAATGCTTTCTGCCCAAGTAGGAAACTTGTCTTTATTAACTTTTTCCCAAACAACAAGATATGCTGGAATTTCGTTACCGTTTAATGTGATTTTACCGTAGTCCCAAATGTTTTCACCTTCTATTCCATATTGTAAAAGTTTGGCAGGAAGTTTTTTCTTTTTATTTACTAGATATGGATAGATAGTTTGATAATCATTATTTAAGAATTCATCTAATAAGTTATCAAAATTGAAAACAAACGCATTACCACCAAAAACTGTTTTTGTTTTAAGTTTTGCCATCTGTTTTTTTACTTGTTCTTTATCGATATTTAGATGAAGATTGTCGTTTTCTGTTTTCGTCCATTTACCTGTTAACGTATCCAAATAAAAGTTATCGAAACCCTTTTCTGCACGGTAAGTTGCTAGTTCCATAGATAAAGGATGATCTTGATTGATCATAACCTTAGATCCAGAAGCAGTTGAAGCTTGAATTTCAAACATACCTGCTGACTGGAAAGGGGTAGTTTTCGTCGAGTCATCGCTATATTTCATCGGAATTCCAGCAGTCATTATTTCAGCTGGATCCATGAAGTTTTTTAAAGAAATAGTGACTGGTTCATGAATAAGATTTCCATTTTCATCCACTAAACTTTCTTTTGGAATCGTAATTTTAGAACCATTAGAAGTTGTAATTATCTGCTCTTCCCCGGGGTTAATAGTAAAGTTTTCTGTAGGTAGCTCTACATTTTTAAATGGTGAAACAACAACCGATTTTGGCTCTTTATTTTCGTTTTTTGATATGTTTTTAGACGTTTCATTACAACCTGTAGCTAAAACAGTTAAGATAAATGCATTTATCCCTATGTATATTGGTTTCATGGTATTTGAATTTAAAAGTTAGGTATGATTGTTTCATAGGCAAATTCATAGTTTTTTTAATTATAATACGCACAAGATATGTCAGCATAACAAAATTGATTTCCATTATATTTTGTACCGAAAGGGAAAATTTTAAAGTTGCATCTTTTCTTTATAGTAGCTAACGGAAAATTAAATCCAATATTATAACAAGCTGCTAAAAAATGAATTTGATTCTTTTTTGATTCTTTTTTAATTGAAGGGAATTTTATCAGACAAATATCAATAAATGCGTGTAAGTATGCTAGTTGCCAATGCGTGCTTTTGAGCCGATTTATTCTTACTAATCTTTTATTTTGATTTCTGATTATTAATACTTTGTATTTTTTACATAAAGCAGAATTTGATAAAATTTTTTTCTCAATTTGTTCTATAAAAGAAGGCTTCATTTGAAAATGACCAATGGAGAAATCTGCCGCTTTAGAACCAAACTTTACATAAACTAATTCTAAACTACTTGTTTCAAAAAAATCTTTTAAGTAATTATATCTCAATAATTCAGGGTAGATAATGGCTGTAATTTCTTTTTTTGAATGTTTATATCTTTTACACGATTTTATAAAAATTTTATCGTTGTTTCTTAAGTACTTATTAGCTTCTACAATTTCATCATCAAAAAAGACTTTGTAGTCAATAGGTTTATTTCCTAAACTATAGAGGTTTATAAAACAAAGTAATATAGGAATCAATGATTTCATTTTTGAAAGATATATT
>JBKCEW010000189.1:0-14716 GCA_046304235.1 Crocinitomicaceae bacterium
GACAAAGTACTACACCAAGCCGCACAATACAATTCACACGTTAAAGCAAACTATATATGGCTTACGAATGGATTAGACCATCATTTGTATCTCATTAACCATCAAACCGGTGAAATTAAACGATTGGAAGGATTAGGTAAATATGAAGAATTATTAAAATAAAAAAACCGCTTCAATTCTGAAACGGTTTTAAATGTATTAGAAAGAGAAGGGATTATTTTTTCTCTTCTTCTTTAGAGCAACATGCTTTTTTCTTTCCTTTTTTGCATTCTTTTTTAGATTCGCATTTTTTGTCTTCTCCTTCAGATTTGCAACAAGCTTTTTTGCAGTCTTTTTTACATCCTTCTTTTTCTTGGTCACAACATTTTTCTGTGCAAGCACATTTGTCGTGATTAGTTTCAGAAGCTAATAAAGAAGTAGATGAAGTTGCGAATAATGCAGCTAAAGATAAACTTAAAAGTATTTTTTTCATATGGCGGTGTATTAGTGTTTACGCTAAATTACGATTTAATTTGATAATTCTCCAATCTTGGTAATTCTACCCTTAACAACATCCCCAATTTTAACATTTATTTTGGTATCTAGGGGTAAAAACAAATCGATTCGAGAACCAAACTTAATAAAACCATATTCAGATCCAGTTTCGACTTTTTGACCTGGTTCAACATAATAACAAATTCTTCGCGCTACAGCACCAGCAATTTGTCTAAATAACACTTCCTTGCCTGATTTGTGTTCAGTAACTACAGTTGAGCGTTCATTATCTGTTGAACTTTTCGGATGCCAAGCAACTAAAAACAGTCCTTTGTGGTATTTCACATATTTAATTAATCCTGAAATCGGGTTAAAATTAGCATGTACATTTAAAGGGGACATAAAAATAGAAACTTGAATTCTTCTATCTTTAAAATACTCATACTCTTCAGTTTCTTCAATAACAACCACTTTTCCATCAGCAGGACATAAGATATCGTTTTCTCCAAAAACAGGAGTAATGTTTGGAACTCTGAAAAACTGAATAACCAAGTAATAAAACACTAACAAAATCAACGAAATCAAGGCAAACAACCAAGTCCATCCTAATGATTTAAATAAATAGAAATTCCCTAATTCAAGCACACCGATAAACACGGTAGCAATTGCAATAATTAAATAACCTTCTCTGTGTAATTTCATTTTAGAAAAATTTGAGCAAAAATAAACATATTAATTGGTTAACGAACAATAATCTCCGTATAGATTGTCCACCAACAAAAGAAGAAAGGAATGGTAAATAGAGCAGCATCAAAGCGATCCAATATACCACCATGTCCAGGAAGAATATTTCCTGAATCTTTTATATTTAAACTTCTCTTAAATAAAGACTCTAACAAATCACCAAAAATGGCACCTGGTACAATAATGATTGCTGCCGGAATCCAAAAAAGCACCCCTCTCGATGGGTCAAAATAAGCAAACACAAAACCTATTAATATTGTCAGCACCACACCACCAATGGTACCTTCCCATGTTTTCTTCGGTGAGATACGTTCAAACAATTTAGTTTTACCAAAGAATCTACCAGAAAGATAAGCGAATGTATCATTTGACCAAATCAAAACAAACATTCCGATTAATTGAATCACTGATTCAGTATCTTCTACACGTATCAAAATCAATAAGAAAAAAGGAATAACTAAATAGAAAAAACCAAAAATTTGAATACCAATATTAACCAGAGGATTTGTTTTTTTACGCCAAAGTTCGGTGATGAATAATAATAAAAATAAAGGAATGATTAATGCAATTACAACATCCATATTCCATTCACCCAAAGCACCAGGGAGCATCAACGCAAAAATAGAGAAAATCACAATTGATGGAACTTGCCATTTTAATTGCACAATCTTATTTTCTTTGAAAAGTTTAAAATACTCGATTATTCCTAATAATAGAAATAAAGAAAAAACACCGATAGTAAGAAATTTATTCGCATAGATTGAAAAAAGAATCAAAGCAACAAAAATGGTTCCCGTTATAGCACGTTGAAGTAAATTACTCATATTGTAAAAATAAAAAGGCTGCTCCTTAGAACAGCCTTCAAATTTAATGATTTTAAATTTATTCAACAGTATTTTCTTCACTAGTCGGGGACTCTTGAGAATCTTCTACGACTTCCGACACCTCTTTTGCTTCGTCTGAAGTTGGTGATTCAGTGTTTTCTGTATGTTCAATTTTTTCTGTGATTTGATTTTCCACTACAGGAACTTCTTCCTCTTTTTCCCAAGGTCGTTTTCCGAAAATAGTTTCCAAATCTTCTTTAAAAATCACTTCTTGTTCTAGTAATTTTTCAGCCAATTCAACTAATTTATCTTTATTATCAGTTAAAATTTGTAAAGCACGTTTGTATTGTGATTCGATAATTTTACTAACCTCTTCATCAATGATACGAGCTGTTTCATCAGAATATGGTTTCGTAAAAGCATCTCTACCTTGCGAATCATAAAAAGAAATATTTCCAACTTTATCATTCAAACCATAAATAGAAACCATAGCATATGCTTGTTTAGTGACTTTTTCTAAATCACTCAAAGCACCAGTAGAAATTTTACCAAACATCAATTGCTCCGCTGCTCTACCGCCTAATGCAGAACACATTTCATCTAAGATTTGCTCAGAAGTAGTAATACTTCTTTCTTCAGGTAAATACCATGCAGCACCAAGTGATTGCCCTCTAGGCACTATCGTTACTTTCACTAATGGTGAAGCATATTCCAACAACCAAGATGTAGTAGCATGACCCGCTTCATGAAATGCAATAGAACGTTTTTCTGCTTTAGTAATGATTTTGTTTTTCTTTTCTAAGCCACCAACAATTCTATCCACTGCGTCAAGGAAATCTTGTTTATCCACACTCGTTTTATTGTGTCTAGCAGCAATTAAAGCGGCTTCATTACATAAGTTTGCAATATCTGCACCAGAGAATCCTGGAGTTTGTCTTGCTAAAAAATCGATATCAATAACACTATCTAATTTTATTGGTTTTAAATGAACCTCAAATATTGCTTTACGCTCATTGATATCAGGCATATCAACATAGATTTGTCTATCAAAACGACCAGCACGCATCAATGCACTATCTAATACATCCGCACGGTTTGTCGCTGCTAAAATGATAACCCCAGAGTTAGTACCAAAACCATCCATTTCAGTTAATAACTGATTCAAGGTGTTTTCACGTTCGTCGTTAGAACCAAAACTATTGTTTTTACCACGTGCGCGACCAATCGCATCAATCTCATCGATGAAGATAATTGAAGGCGCTTTTTCTTTCGCTTGTTTGAAAAGGTCACGAACACGTGATGCACCTACCCCTACGAACATTTCAACGAAATCAGAACCAGACAAAGAGAAAAAAGGTACTTTTGCCTCACCCGCTACTGCTTTCGCTAGCAAAGTTTTACCAGTTCCTGGAGGTCCTACTAACAACGCTCCTTTCGGAATTTTAGCACCTAAGTCAGTATAACGTTTTGGGTTTTTTAAGAATTCTACAATTTCTTGAATTTCTTCTTTAGCACCAGTTAAACCAGCAACATCTTTGAAAGTAACATTTGTTGATTTTCCCTTATCGTATAATTGCGCTTTTGATTTACCAATGTTGAATATTTGACCACCAGCGCCGCCACCGCCACCGCCCATACGACGCATAACGAACATCCATATGAGGACTAAAATTAGAATTGGCGCAAGGAAATTTAATATAGTAAACAAATAGTTAACTTCTTCTTTTAAATCATATTGAATGGGCCTTCTACCTCTTTCTTTAAGCGATTTATTTACCTCTCTAATCTCTTGCTCAAAATTACCAACATCCGCTATCTCCATTTGAATTACAGGTGTTCCCGCATTCATTCCCTTAGAAGCATTTTCATACACTTTTTTAAGCGCAGAAAATTCACCTTTTTGAGAATTCATCACGAAATTCACACCTTCTTGATTTAATTTAAAATCAACTCGTTGGTGGTTAACGATGGAAACATTAGTTACATAATTTGAATCCGCTAATTCTAAGAAAGCATCTCTACTAGTGAATTTAACTTCATTGATTCCACTCATGTAAAATTGCACAAGGATAATAGAAACCGCAATGATTCCATAAATCCAATATACATTAAACGAGAATTTCTTTTTATTCTCGTTATTGTTATTATTTTCTGCCATGATTTATAATGAAATAAGATTAATCAAGATTTGGAATATCAGTTCTTTGTGCGTCAGCCCAAAGGTCTTCCAAATCATAAAACGAACGTGCATCTTTGAGGAAAATATGAGCAACAACACTCACATAATCAAGCAAAACCCATTCAGAAGGCCCTTTCCCTTCAGCACCCCAAGGACGTTCTTGTAATTCTTTTCTAACATAACGAGTCACAGCATTATTTATACCGTCTACATGTGTAGTAGAATCACCTGAACAAATCACAAAAAAATCGGTTACTCTATTTTGAATTTCTCTAAGATCCAGCACCACTATGTCCTTCGCTTTGTTTTCCTGCATCCCTTCAACTACGGCGTCACAAAGGATTTTGGAATCTATGTCTTTTGCTATTTTATACATTCTTTCTTTTTAGTTACACAAATCTAATTAATTTTAACTTTACAGCGCTACAAATTAACAATTACTAACGATGATTGGTTCGGAAATAATCCATTTAAAACGTGTAGATTCAACTAGCAATTTTATTGCCACATTGTTAAAAGAGTCAAAAATTGTTAACGGACTGGTAATTTTGGCAGACGAACAGACGGAAGGCAGGGGTCAACGCGGGGCAAAATGGCAGTCTATACCAGGCCAAAATATTCTTTGCTCATGCTATATTCAACACAACGAACTTTCGATAAATCACCAACAAAACATAACTCATTTTGTGAGTTTAGCGATCTTAAATTGTTTAAACCATTTTGGCATAAAAGCAAAAATAAAATGGCCTAATGATATTGTTGTTGAAAATAAAAAAATTGCTGGCATTTTGATTGAAAATCAATTTCAAGGGCAAAAAATTAAAAGTAGTATCATTGGAATTGGATTAAATGTATTACAAGAAGACTTTGACTTTATTAATAGTACGAGTATCGTAAACGAATTAAAAAAAGAAATCTTTCTTAAAACAGTTTTCAATCAATTAATTTACTCGCTAAACCAAGAATTTATTCATCTTCAACAACACTCTTTTTCCATTATGGAAACAAATTACAGGAATAATCTTTGGTTACTCAATGAGCCTTCTGAATACGAGACAGAAAATGGAGAGAAATTTATTGGAATGATAAAAGGAACAGATTCAATGGGTAAACTATTAATTTACAGAGAAGATAAAACAAGTGTAGAATCGTTCGGATTAAAAGAAATAAAGTTTACTAAGCGAAACGCTCTGTAAGCTTTGTAGCCATTGTATTAAATAAATTACGCAAAGGTTTTTCAGCTACAAGTTGAATCATCTTACTCACTTTTGCATCAAATATCAATTGACCTTCTGTTTGATTTTCAACTTGATTAAGATTAACTGTAAGTGTAAAAGGGAAGGGTGATTTAGCCCCAGACTTTAAAACCAATTGATTTGGCTGATTTTCTGAAAGAAATTCCATAGGAATAATAATCCCACCTTGCACTTTGAAACTACAATGCTCAGTAGAAGCCTCCCAATCTTTTATCTTGTCTAATGGCAGTAAATGATAAAGATTAGATACATCACGTAAAAAAGAGAATACTTCTTGAATTGATACTTTAGCAACAGCAGGTGTACTCTCTATTACCATGATTATTTATTCCAATTAGCAGGATCTTGTCTCCAAGCTTGTAATGACTCTACATCACTTTCTGTAATATAATCATGTTTTACAGCTTGAGACATTAGGTAGTCATAATTTGTAAGTGTTTCGAATGGACATTTAGCATTTGTGAAGTTTTCAATAGCTACGTCAAATCCGTAACTAAAAATAGCAACCAAACCTTTAACTTCGCATCCAGCAGCACGAAGTGCATCTACAGCTTGTAAACTGCTTCCACCTGTAGAAATTAAATCTTCGATCACAACTACTTTCTGTCCAGCTTCAAAATCTCCTTCAATTTGATTTCCTAAACCATGAGCTTTTGGAGAAGTACGCACATAAACAAATGGCAGACCTAATTCTTGCGCTACTAAAGCACCTTGAGCTATACCACCGGTAGCAACACCAGCAATAACATCTGGCTTACCAAATTTATCTAAGATCACATCAGCGTAGGATTGACGGATAAATGTTCTAATTGAAGGGTAAGACAAAGTTTTTCTGTTATCACAATATATTGGAGACTTCCATCCAGACGCCCAAGTAAACGGATTTGCAGGCTGTAATTTTATTGCTTTAATTTGCAATAAGAATTCGGCAACTTTTAATGCTCTTTCGTTATTCAAAATCATATTGCAAATGTATAAAGTTTTTATTCAAAACAAACCTCTGATTTTCGCTAACAATAAAGAATTAGACAATTTTAATGGAATTCTCATAAAAGAAAGCTTAGTGTTTAGTGATAGAAACCTAGTTAACAACTTATTAAAAAATAATTCGCTAAACAACCCCGTTTTCATTTTATGTGAAAATCCTGAAAAAAGTTTTCAACTTTATTTTGAAGATCATGAAAAAATAGAAGCAGCCGGAGGTATAGTAAAAAGAAAAAATAGGTATCTATTTATTAAAAGAAATGGTTTTTGGGATATTCCCAAAGGAAAACTCGAGATGAATGAGACACCGGAGGTTGGTGGAATAAGAGAAATCGAAGAAGAATGTGGAATCAAGGGCCCTATTATTGACTATCTGATAACAATCACTTATCATACGTATGAAAATAAAGGAATACCAACCCTTAAAAAAACCTATTGGTATGCCATGCATTATGATGGTCCTAAAGAAGTAAAACCTCAGTTGGAAGAAGGTATAAGCAAAGTTTCATGGAAAAAAGAAACGAAAATTTTTAAAGTTTTAACAAACACCTATGCTTCCATTGAAGATGTTATTCGTCAATTTGTTATAAAAAATAATATTACTATTGAAATCTAATTAAATTTGTATCTGTAAAAATTAAAATTATGAAAAAAGTACTTGTTATATTGATGCTATGTGGTGGTTTTACTACACTCTTAAACGCTCAAGAAGTTGCTAAAACGGAAGTGAATGCAAAGAAAAAGAAGGCTCCTATCACTTTCAAAACACTCACTATTGAAAGAAACAATATTCCTTATGGTTCAGATGAAACATTCACTTTTACATTTAAAAACACAGGGAAAGAACCTATTATAATCTCGAATGTTCAAACGAGTTGTGGTTGTACAACAGCAAAAAAACCAGAAGCACCTGTTGCACCAAAAAAATCTGCTGATATTTCAGTAAAATACGACACTAAAAGAGTGGGTCAGTTTACAAAGACGATCACTGTGAACTCTAATGTAAGCGAGCCTATTGTACTGACAATCAAAGGTACCGTTCTTCCACAAAACAATAACACTCCTTCACAAACTCCAGCTAACAATCACTAATATTAAAAAAAATGATTTCAATAAAAAAGCTTCCTTTACGGAAGCTTTTTTATTACATTTTATTTGGAGATTCTATTCCTAAAAGCTTTAATGACTTAGCAATTATGTTTGCAACATTTTGACTTAGAGTCAAACGAAGATTTTTATTTTCAACATCTTTCTCTATAAGTACTGGAACAGCTTGGTAAAAATGATTATATGCTTTAACAAGTTCAAACAAATAATTTGCTATAACCGCAGGTGAATAATGATCTCCCGCTTCTTTTATAACTAAAGGATATTGACTTATTAATTTTATCACCTCTTTTTCCTCAACACCAAGAGTTGCATTCACATACGAACCAATTTCTCCTGCTTTACTCAATAATGACTGTATTCTAGCATGAGCATATTGTAGAAATGGCCCTGTATTTCCGTTTAATTCTATTGATTCCTCAGGATTGAACATCATTCTTTTTTTAGGATCAACTTTCAATAAATAATACTTCAAACCTCCCATGCCAATCTGACGAAATAAATTTTCTTTCTCATCATTTGACATTCCTTCTAAATGTCCTCTTTCACTAGTCATTACTCTAGCAGATGAAATTACCTCCTCCATTAAATCATCAGCATCTACAACAGTTCCTTCACGCGATTTCATTTTACCTGATGGTAAATCTACCATTCCATAAGAAAGATGAAAACATTTATCAGCCCAAGAGTACCCTAATTTTTTAAGAATTAAAAATAATACTTTAAAGTGATAATCCTGCTCATTTCCAACGGTATAAACCATACCTTCCATATCTTCAAAATCTTTCTTTCGATCTAAAGCGGTACCAAGATCCTGCGTCATATAAACAGCTGTACCATTTGAACGAAGAACTAATTTTTCATCCAAACCATCAGAAGTTAAATCAACCCAAACAGAACCGTCTTCTTTTCTGTAAAACACCCCTTTTTGTAAACCATCATCTACTAAGTCTTTACCTAATAAATAAGTTTCTGATTCATAATATAATTTATCAAAATCTACCCCCATCATTTTATAGGTAGACGCAAAGCCTTCGTAAACCCAACCATTCATCGTATTCCACAATAGATAGGTTTGAGGATCTCTTGCTTCCCATTTTACCAACATTTGCTTCACATCCCTTAAAAGAGACGTTTCATTTTTAGCAAGTTCTTTGATTTTAGCATTTATGTCTTCTATCGCTTTTTCGTCTTTTCCATCTCGTGCAGTAGCAAACTTTTGAAACTGCTCTTTTGTTTCCGGTTTAAAACCTTCAAATTGACCTGATTCCCAAAGATTAATAATTTCTTTTGCTTCGCTGTTGAAATGCTTATCAAATTCAACATAATATTTACCGACCAATTTATCCCCTTTTAAACCAGTATTTTGAGGTGTTTCTCTCTCCCCTTTTTCATTAATTGGCGAAAAACGATCCCAAGCAAGCATACTTTTACAAATATGAATCCCTCTATCGTTAATAATTTGTGTTTTAATTACTTTATGTCCATTTGCTTTTAATATTTCAGCTACGGAATAACCAAGAAAATTATTTCGTAAATGGCCTAAATGCAATGGTTTATTTGTATTTGGAGAAGAATATTCTACTAATAATGTTCCCTTTGAATTTGGTTCAACCCAACCAAAAGATGGATCATTCGCGCTGTTTTCAAGTTGTTTTTTCCAATAATCAGCTTTTAGAACAATATTTAAAAATCCTTGAATTACATTAAATTTTTCAATTTCTTGAACATATTGTACCAACAATTCACCCAATTTCTGAGCAGCATCTTGAGGTGACACCTTCCACAGTTTTGCAAAAGGAAAGGCTACCAACGTTAAATCACCTTCAAATTCTTTACGAGTTACCTGAAACTGTATGTTTTTTTCTTCAATTTGTGTTCCAAAAAAAGATTCAGCATTTTGTATTAATACTGATTTAATAATGTTTTCCATTAAACGTCGTTACTTAATTAAAATTATTGGTAATTAGATCATTAGCTATCTCAAATGCTACTTCTGCCATTTTATTTTTTTTCTCGTCTAAACATGGGTTTATTTCAACAAATTCAAGACATATTACTTTATTTGTTTTTAATAATCCATCCATTATTTCAAATGCTTCATTAGGTTTAAGACCATTTTCAACAGGTGTTCCTGTTCCATGAGAAGTAAATTCAGGATCCATAGAATCAACATCAAATGATATATAAATTAAATCACACGCAGCTAACTTTAAATTGATTTCTTTTAATACAGCACTCACCCCATTCGTTCTTATTTCTGAAACTGAAACTGAACGAATATTGAGATTATTAATTAAATCAATCTCTTCTTTTTCAACATCTCTAACTGCAACATAAACTAAATCTTGAGGTAAAATTTTAGGACAAATACCATGGAGGCTTTTCAATTGATTCCAAATATCTATTTCATCTGATTTCAATACATTACGTTGATTAGCTATATTATCTTCTGCAAGTGCAGTAGCAACAGGCATACCGTGCATATTTCCAGATGGCGTAGTGTATGGAGAGTGAATATCACCATGAGCATCAATCCACACAACACCAATACGTTTCTCAGGAAAATGTTTTTTGATTCCAGCAATCGTACCGCCAGCAGAACCATGATCGCCAGCTAAAACAAATGGAAACCGATTTTGAGCATAAACCAATGATAAAGCATCTGATACAGATTCATAGACTTTAATTAACCCCTCTGCATTTTTGGCGAAAGAAAAATTTGAATCTTGATCCAATAAATAATTACAATCAGATATTGTTTGGATTGGATATTTACCAAATAATTGATTTTTAATTTTACGTGCTTCAGTAATAACTGCGTAAGGTCCTAATGAAGCACCTCTCGTACCAGCAGTTATTTCAGAAGGATTTATAATAAAAGTTATATCTTTAACCATACTTTTCGAGTATGAAACAAAAATAATAATAAGTAAAGCAAAAATAAACCTATGTTAAGAACTTTCATTTTATTCCTTTTTATTAATACGGCGCTTTATGCTCAAAAAACGAATTTCAAACCTTTCTCCGGTGCATTCACATATAAAGTAGAATTAGTAGACAGTACGTTAAAAAAGGGAAAGTTTCAATATTACATGCGCGTATATACGAACGACACAATAGTTCGTATGGAAAATGAATCTGATTTATTTGGAAAACAAATAGTAATCAAACATTTGAAATTAAATAAACAATACCTTTTACTCACTTGTAACAACCAAAAATACGCTCTTCAACAACAAATATTACCTGATACAACTCCTTCTAAATATCAGTTTGAAGAAAAACAAAAATTTAAAAAATTCGCAAAGAAGAAGTCACAATTAGCTATCACCAGTATTAAAAATGTCCCTTATAAATTTAACACTTATTACTCAACCGAATACAACCCAATCTACCTAGATATACTAAAAGGAATCAAAGGACTACCTACACAGTACTTCTTGCCTTCGAATAAAGGTATATTAAGATATACCTTAATTGAAGTACAAGAAATAAATTTACCGAAAACAACTTTTTTATTCAGTAAAGATTACATGAAAATCACCTTTGATGATTTCATAAAAACAATAACCGAATCTAACAAGGAGAATTAAAATGCAATTGTTCAACATTTTAATGTTTATACTTATCACTCACCAACATCAAAACCTGTAAACCTATCCCTTATTTTAGTAAGTTGAAAAAATCTTACTATGTCATTCGAAAACGAATATATAATCGACTCAAACAAAGGATCAGAAGTAATTGATTCTACTACAGATAACAAAAAGAAAAAAAAAGATAGAAAAGTTGAAAAACAGAGTGTTAATCAACAAAATCCAGAAGGAAATTTCATCTCTAGTTTTAGAAATAGATGGGATGCAAAGAAAACCATTGTTATTTTTGGTGCTATTACAATCTTCTTATCTTTTTATATAGTTTTAGGTTGTGTCTCCTATTTATTCACTTGGAAAACCGACCAAAGTGAAATTATAGGAAAAGGATTTTGGGAATATATTTTTGAAAGCAACATAGAACAAGTAGCAAATTGGAATGGAAAGTTTGGTGCATGGATTTCTCATTTTTTAATATTTGACTTGTTTGGTATTTCCGCTTTTGCAATACCATTTATCACTTTTTTATTTGGAGTTAAACTACTCACAAACACTCATTTGCTACCCCTTAGAAAAACAACATTACACACAACAACCTGGATTCTATTCGGGTCTCTTTTCTTTGGATATTTTAGTAACTACGTTAATTTTGTTGGAGGGAAATTTGGATTTTACACAAACCATTGGCTAGCTCATACAGTCGGAAAATTTGGTGCATTTTTATTCATACTATTAGCAATTTATGTTGTTCTTGTTTCCTTGTACAATCCTAATTTCGGTGACATACTCTTAAACTTATACGAGCGTTTTGTAAAAAGCGAAGACGATGAAGAAAATGAAACACTTGATTCAGAAGAAAATATTGACCAAGAAAACAGAATCCGCATCAAAAAAACTGTTATTCCTGATATTCCCGAAGACAATATGGATGTATTACCTGATAATGAATTCATAACAAAGATCTCTCAAGAACCAAATGATGATTTAAATCATGAGTTTTCCGAAACTAATAACACGAATGATTTTCTTGTTGAACTGGAAGATACAAAATCAAATACTTTCAATCCAATAGAAGAATCTCCATTCGTTTCTTTGATTGATGAAGAAGATGATTTTCAAATTGAAGTTCCCACAGAACCTGTTTTTATAAGTCCATCTCCGGTTATCACCCCTTTAGCTCCTGAAACAGATTTTCAAGTCGAAGTAGGACAGCAGGAAGAGCTTTTATCAGAACACGAGGCAGATGAGTTAAGGCAAGAATATGGCGATTATGATCCAACACTAGATTTATCTGGATATGTTCTTCCTTCCATTGAATTATTAAGAGATTACGGTAACAATGAAATTAGCTTTAACAAACAAGAGATTGAAGAAAATAAAAATAAGATTGTTGAAACCTTAATGAATTACAAAATTGAGATTGCTCAAATCAAAGCTACTATTGGTCCTACCGTTACATTATATGAAATTGTTCCAGCTCCAGGCGTTCGTATTTCTAAAATTAAAAATTTAGAGGATGATATTGCCCTAAGTTTATCCGCTTTAGGTATACGTATTATTGCTCCAATACCAGGAAAAGGTACGATAGGAATAGAAGTTCCTAATAGTAATCCTAAAATGGTTTCGATGCGTTCATTGATAGCTTCGGAAAAATTTCAAAATTCAGACCATGAACTTCCTGTAGTATTAGGAAAAACCATTACCAACGAAACCTATACTTTCGATCTAACTAAAATGCCTCACTTATTAGTTGCAGGTTCTACAGGTCAAGGTAAATCAGTTGGATTAAATGCAATTTTAGTTTCTATTTTATACAAAAAACATCCTGCACAAGTAAAATTTGTATTAGTCGACCCGAAAAAAGTAGAGCTTACACTATATAACAAAATCGAACGTCACTTCCTTGCAAAATTACCTGGTGAAGAAGATGCAATTATCACTGATACATCTAAAGTTGTGAACACATTGAATTCATTATGTATCGAAATGGATGCTCGTTATGAATTATTAAAAGATGCACAGGTAAGAACAATTAAAGAATATAACGCTAAATTTATTTCAAGAAGACTAAATCCAGAAAAAGGTCATCGTTACTTACCTTATATCGTTGTTTTAATAGATGAGTTCGCAGATTTAATTATGACTGCTGGAAAAGAAGTAGAACATCCAATAGCTCGTATTGCACAATTAGCTCGAGCAGTAGGAATTCACTTGATAGTAGCAACGCAAAGACCTTCAGTCAACGTAATTACAGGTATGATTAAGGCAAACTTCCCTGCGCGTATTGCCTTTAGAGTATTGTCAAAAATTGATTCAAGAACAATCTTAGATCAATCTGGTGCGGACCAATTAATTGGACGTGGAGATATGCTTATTTCTACAGGTCAAGACTTGATACGTTTACAATGTGGATTTGTGGACACTCCAGAAGTAGAATCTATTTGTGATTTTATTGGTAATCAACGTGCCTATCCTGAAGCTTTATTACTTCCTGAATATGTTGGAGAAGATGGAGGTGCTTCCAAAGATTTTGACTTAGACGATATCGACAGCATGTTTGCAGATGCAGCACGCATCGTTGTGATGCACCAGCAAGGTTCTGCTAGTTTATTACAACGAAAACTTAAATTAGGTTATAACCGTGCAGGAAGAATTGTAGATCAGTTAGAAGCTTTTGGTATTATCGGACCATTCCAAGGAGCAAAAGCACGTGAGGTACTTTATCAAGACCCACAAGCATTAGAAGAATTATTACAACAGAAAAATATTGGTTGATATAATTTTAAATAATAGAAATGAAAGAAAATAATTCAACTGAAACATAAAATAAAACAACGGATTTATTGAAATCTTTCAAGAAATATTTACACTCTTTAACCATACAAAGAATCTAAACAAAAAAACGTAACACTCTGTATGTCAATTTATTTAATTTAATAAAAAGAAGCAGTTTATTTACTAAATAATTTATTTACAGTAGCTAAACACGAATTATACAGATTTTTAATTTAATGAAATGAATTTAATAATCTTTAAATTCAATAGTTATCAATATTAATCTAAACTGAAAATTTAAATAGAGTACAGTAATGAAATTATAGGTTGTTTAATAAAAAAAACTCAGAATTTAATAGAAAAATTTTTGTTCAAAATCTTCATACTTATTTATAGTCGGATTAAAAATTTTGACGTAAACAGTACTCAAACGATTTGGAGAATTGTATTCAGAGGTGATTAATTGTGTGTATTCATTATTTATGTACTGATTTTTTTCAGTTGACCAATATTGAACTAAGGTTTGGGAGTGTCTATTTTGATTGTCGTAACTTATCGTTTCTTTGGTAGTCTTAATCCACTCTCCTTTTCGTGAATCGTCAAAATAAAAAGAGAAACATTCGGTTTTTTGTCCATTGACATAAACTATTGAATCTTTCACCGTATTTAACCAACCCATAATTGGATTACAAACCTGGCGATTAATTTGTACTACTTGATTCTTTTTGTTGTATTTAAAAATTTCTTTATGCTTTGGAATAAATAAATTAGTTAATC
>JBKCEW010000190.1:0-28816 GCA_046304235.1 Crocinitomicaceae bacterium
TTGAAATCAGGGAAATCATATATTGCTGATGGTATACAGTTATTCAATTGATGAAAACCTAGTAATGTCCCTCTAATTACTCCATATTTTTGAATACTAAATTTTGCATATTGAGAGCAACTAATTTCATACATACAGTATGCTTGTATTTGTTCTGAAATTATATTTTGATAGGTAATTAATAAACCAGCTGACAGGTAGAATAAAGGATTCAATTTTCCAATTGTTGATATTGGTTTTTCTAATAGTTTTCTTTTTTCTTTTGGTTTGTAAGAAAATTCAGAAAAGGTTTGGCTAAGTAAATTATTTTTAATTGATGCATTTTGAGAACATAAATTCAATGATATCATAAATACAAACATTAAAATTATATTTCTCATTTGTTTAAATTACTTATCTCTTTGTTGCTTTTCAAAAGTATAAATTATTCCACTATCTTTGTTTACACATTCACAACATAGAGATTTAAAATGAAAGAAGAAATCAAAAAAATAGTGGACGCAATGAGCCAACGTTTTGTTGCTCATCCTTGGCATGGAATTGAAGTGGGTGAAAAAGCACCGGCTTTTGTTAACGCTTACATAGAAATTACACCTGCTGACTCAATCAAATACGAAATTGATAAAGCATCTGGACATGTTATGGTTGATAGACCACAAAAATTATCAAACCACATGCCATGTTTGTATGGATTTGTTCCTAAAACGTATTGTGATACACAAGTTGCTGCTTTTGCAAATGAGAAAACAGGAAGAAACAATATCGAAGGTGATGGGGATCCATTAGATATTTGTGTTTTAAGTGAAAGATCTTTTAACCATACAAACATTCTTTGCGAAGCAAAAGTACTTGGTGGATTCCGTATGTTAGATGGTGGTGAGGCAGACGATAAAATTATCGCGGTTCTTAAAGGAGACCAAGCATATGGTGAATTCAATGATATCTCTGAAATGCCTAAAATGGTTATAGACAGAGTTCGTCATTTTTTCTTAACATACAAAGATTTAGATGGTGGAGCGAAAAATGTTGAAATTACGCATGTATATGGTCGTGAGGAAGCATTTGAAGTAATCAAAAGAGCATCGGCAGATTACGATGCTAAATATGGTGATGTAAATGAAAATTTAGTGGAAG
Source organism: Crocinitomicaceae bacterium (assembly GCA_046304235.1). GTDB lineage: Bacteria > Bacteroidota > Bacteroidia > Flavobacteriales_D > Crocinitomicaceae > CANHVK01. The sequence continues at coordinate 1,135 of JBKCEW010000190.1, forward strand.
CATTATTAAATGCTGTTTCTGTGAAATAACCGTGGCTTCGAGAACCTCAGCCACCTTTTTCGAGAATCCTAGCCATCTGGTTAGAGTATCTCAAAAGTGTTGCTGAATCACACAGGCTAAAAATATATTTTTAAAGGTGATTAGAATTTCTAATCACCTTATTTGTATCCATCATTTTCTAATCTCAATAAATTGACTAAATTTGTCATTATAATTTTTGTCAATTATGAAGACGCTAATAAAATCTTACCGAGAACTCAAACAATACAAAACAAAAGATTTGGCTCAAATAACGGGGATAGATCAAGCATTAATAAGCAAATTCGAAAGCGGCAACAGAATTCCAACTAAATATCAAATAATCAAAATTTCAGAAGTCCTTGAAATCCCATTAGAAGAAATATTACCCTTATGGGTGAAAGAAAAAGTATTGGCAGAAGTGCGTCATGAACCATTTGCAAAGCAAGGATTACAATTAGCGCAAGAAGCCATTGAACCATACCAAACGAAACATAATTATTCATCTGTTTTAATTGAAAAATTAGCTTATATCGATCAATTAAAAAAGCAATTAAATGCTTTAAGAACATACGATAGTTACCGTATTGCTCAAGCATTAGAGTTAGAATATACTTTTGAAAGCAATCGTATCGAGGGAAATACGCTAACTCTTCGAGAAACTGATTTAGTTATTAATGAGGGTTTAACTATTTCAGGGAAAAGTATGCGTGAACATTTAGAAGCGGTAAATCATCAAGAGGCTATTTCTTATATCAAAGAATTAATGCAAAGAAAGATTGCCATCAATGAACGTGAGGTATTAAGTATACATAATTTGATTCTTCGAGGTATACAACCTGAGTACGCCGGCAAATACCGTGATATTCAAGTTATGATTAAAGGAAGTGCTCATATGCCACCACAACCATTTATAGTGAAAGAAGAAATGCTATATTATTTCACTTGGTATGAGCAAAATAAAGATACTTTGCATCCCGTAATCTTGGCAGCTGAAATGCACGAACGCTTGGTGACCATACACCCTTTTGTAGATGGTAACGGAAGAACCTCTCGCTTGATTATGAATTTGATTTTACTATCGAAAGGATATGTAATAGCCAATATTAAAGGAGATTACGAAACACGTATGAATTATTACAACGCTTTGGAACAAGTTCAAACAAAACAATCAAAAGATGCATTCTATCATTTTATTGTAGATGTAGAAATTACTTGTTTAGAGAGATATCTTAAAATTTTGGGGGCTTAAATAATTGTTTAATTAAACTTAATCGATTTCGATGGTTGAATTTTCGTAATCAAATACGATGGGAGTAACATCGCAATTAGGCATACAACTAAAGTTAAGAGGTTTAAAACTAAAATTACTCCTATATTTAATTCAATAGGAACAGCATTCAAATAATATACTTTTGGGTCTAGAGTTAGTGGTTTTAAATATTCTTGAATCAGACACAATCCAATACCGACTAGATTACCCCAAAACATTCCTTTCAAAATCAAATAAGAAGCTTGGTATATAAATATTTTACGTACTTGCCAATCATTTGCACCCATGGCTTTCATCATACCTACAAAGGAAGTTTTAACTAAAATCATTACCAGTAAAGCAGAACCCATATTGATAATACCGATGATTAACATCAAAGTTAAAATGATAAAAACATTGATATCTAAAAACCCCAACCAAACAAAAATATCATTTTGATTATCAATGATACTTGAAACTTTTAAATCAATCATATTTTGACCTCGAAGTACTTTTTTACGTAGATAAGATACGTCAGACTCTAAATTTTCCCAATCGTGAACCATACATTCAAACGCACCAACGTATTTGCTGAAACTTCCTTTCCCGTCATGCTTGATGAATTTAACTATTTTGTCTCCAACTTGAATTTCAAAGATATACCCTTCATTATCAATATATTTACGATTCACAATACCATCAACTAAATCTACCCCAGAGATTGGTTTTACTGCATTACGAACTTTTATATCAATAGTTGCCGTATCTGGGATTGTAGTTTTTTCCCCTTTGCCATCCAAATACATCCAATAATCAGAAACGATTACTTGAAAAGAAGTATTTTTTTTTGGGTAAAAAGTAAATCCCGCAAATCGATCATAACCATTACCCCAATCATACCGATAATTCCCATTACCACCGACACTTTCTGCTTTGATTACTAGAAATCCATCTTGTAAACTATCAGTTACGGTAATTGATGTTTGAATTCCCCAATCGTTTAATTGTTGAATGTGTCTTAAATCAGTTATTATTAGTTGTTTGTCGAGTTCTTCATACCCCGTTTCATAAACACCTACAATTTTAAAATTTTTACGTACTGGTTTTTGCTTTACAAAAAATGCATTTACCTCTTGTCCAAGTTTATAGTTTAAATTTCGAGCAATTTTAGCAGAAATTAGAATCTCATCTGATGATTGACGAGTATTAAAATTAGGAACTCTACCCTGAATTAAATTCGATTTAAAAAAGTCCCAATCATAGGTTTTATCTACCCCTTTTACAAGGACACCTTCAATTTCTTGTTGAAAATCTTGAATATTTTCAGTATTTTTGGATTGTAGAAGTGCGGGTTTATAAGCAACAGGTTGGATTTTCTTAATACGCTTATCTTTAGTTAATAAAGGATAAAATGATTGGTTAACAAGTATCGGTTCACTTTCGAAAATTGTATTTTCACCTGATTTCGTGATTACCGCATGAGCGCCAAAACCAATGACTTTGTCTCTAACCTCAGACTGAAATCCACGCACTACAGCAAGCGTAATGAGATTGATTATCATCGCCAACGCAATGCTTATAATAGAAATACGAACAATGGGTTGCGAAACTTTTTTCCCCTCTTTTTCGTATTTTAAGAGATTACGTGCTATGAAGTGTTCGAATTTCAATATAATCGATTTTGATGTGCGAAAGTACACAAACCTTTCGTGCCTAAAAAGTATTTCCTCAATTTTGATATTCATCCTCATAGGGTTTGTATGTTTTGATCTATCTGCAAACGATGTTGTTCCGAGAGACAGTAATAGTTTTCGATTTTGGGGAAGAAAAAAACCACTAATTCTTGGAATTGCTCGTATGGATTTATATTTCGATTCGTTAGTAGGAAAACGAGTAGCCATTGTTAGTAATCAAACATCAACCATTGGTAATACACATTTAGTAGATACTTTATTTACATTAGGAATTAAAATACAAAAAGTTTTTTCTCCTGAACATGGCTTTAGAGGGAATGCAGATAATGGTGAAAAAGTACACAATGAGCACGATGTAAAAACTGGCTTAGATGTGATTTCATTATACGGGCACAATCGAAAGCCAACCAAGGAACAACTTGCAGATGTTGATGTAGTTTTATTTGATATTCAAGATGTTGGAGTTAGATTTTACACCTATATCTCAACTCTTCATTACGTAATGGACGCATGTGCAGAAAATAAAATTCCATTAATTGTATTGGATAGACCTAATCCAAATGCTCATTATATAGATGGTCCAGTTAGAGATGAACAGCATAAATCTTTTATAGGGATGCATTCGGTACCAATTGTTTATGGAATGACAATAGGTGAATATGCTAAAATGATTAATAATGAATATTGGTTATCTGATAGTTTGAGTTGTAATTTGTTTGTTGTTCCATGTAAGAATTATAACCATGCAACTAAGTATGTACTTCCGATACCACCAAGCCCAAATCTACGTTCAGAATTTGCTATTTCCCTTTATCCAAGTTTATGTTTGTTTGAAGGCACAACGGTCAGTGTAGGTCGAGGAACAGATACTCCTTTTGAAGTTTTTGGGCATCCTATGTTTCCAACCTCTGACTTTCAATTTACTCCAACTTCAGGTTTTGGTTCCAAAAGACCCGTTAATGAAAATAAAGTATGTAATGGTTATGATTTAAAATGTTTGGGGATTATAGAAATCAATAAGCTAAATATCGATTGGATAATACAAGCAAAAAGTTTATTAGGTGATAGTATTATTTTCATTGATCAACCTAGTTTTTTTGATAGACTTGCAGGTACATCCACTTTAAGGCAGCAAATTTTAAATAATGTACCTGAAGAAGAAATCAGAAAATCTTGGGAAACAGATTTAGAAAGATTTAAGGCAATTCGCAAAAAGTATTTACTCTACGATTAATTCTTTTTTCCTTTTCTAAAAGCATGCATAAACAATGCACCTTGTAAGCGATATCCTCTTGGATTAAAATGTAAACTATCACTATTTACATACAATCGTTTACACCATTCTTCCATAGAATTATCCCCTCCCATGATATGATTTAAATCCCAAAGTACTAATGATGGGTCCGTATTTACTTGATTACGAATAATCGTATTTATTTCACTGATTCGTTGTGGTCTTCTATTTTGGTATTTTGTATCTGGTGCGGTGGTGAATATAACAGAAGTAGTTGGCGTTGTATTATGAATATTTTTTACAAAATCATCCAATTGTTTTGTTATTCGAGGAACATTCAACGAATCAATATAGGAGTCGTTTGTACCTAATGAAATAATTAACAATTCAGGTTTTATGTATGCTAATTGTTCTTGAAATAAAACAGTATAATTCATAAATTGGTCAAGGGTAGAACCTGCTACTCCAAATTTATGATAGGTAATTCCAGGAGTTGATTTAGCATTCATTTTAAGTGCATAAACAATAGGATTTGTGTTTTCATCGAATTGTACTATTACATTTTCTTGTGGTTTATCAAAAGTCAATGTGGTAACAGCAGTATGTTCACTTACTTTTCGAGTAACAATATTTGCTTCATTGCATTTAATTGAAAATGGTATTTCACTTACATAATGAAGAAATTCAATTTTAGAAAATGGTTCATCTTTTATTCGTTTATCAAAACGCAATCCCCCAGATTTCCCCTCCAAATAAAATGCTAATCCGGTCACACCAAGTGGAATATTACTCTTACCTTGTTTGATACTCGCTCTTTTCCAACTACCGATAGTATCTATAGGAAATACTTTCATACTTTGAGGATTAAATAATTGGTACGGAAACTCCCAACCAACTTCACCTTTACCATAGGTATCTATCAGTTGTTTTTTGATTTCTCCTGAAAATTGACCAATTTCTATGTGAGAATCACCCATATGCATGATTTTAAAGGATTCTCTTTTTTCTTCTTTTAGTTGATTTAAAGCATTATATACATTTTGAAGTACCGGTGAATGCATTAAGGTATCAATAGGGTTTTTTTCTACCTCAAAGGTTTCGTCTGTAACTTGGGGTGTACAACCGATTGTAAATAATGGTATTATTACAAAAAAGTATAATGTGAATTTCATTGAAATCTAGAATAAGGATGAATATGAATTCGAAAATACAAATTCTATTTAGTAACTTCACCTCGATATTTTACAGAATGTACAAATAACTTTCAGATTCGTGAAAATTTATACTGATATTGAACAGTTTCAATCCATTAAAAACCCTGTTTTGACAATAGGAACCTTTGATGGTGTTCATGTAGGACATCAAAAAATCATCGAAAAGATGAAAGAAATTGCCAGAAAAACCAATGGTGAAACGGTGATTTTTACTTTTTTTCCTCATCCAAGAATGGTTGTTAATCCTGCTAATCATGGAATTCAATTGATTCAATCACAGGAAGAAAAATTCGAAAAGCTTGCAAAATTAGGAGTAGATCATGTGATTGTATTTCCATTTACGAAGGCTTTTTCTGAAATAACAGCGGCTGAGTTTGTTTCAGATATATTAATTTCTAAACTAAACATTCATACCATCATTGTAGGTTATGATCATCAATTTGGAAAAAATCGAGAAGGAAATCTTACTTATTTAGAGAATAAAGGAAAAGAGTTTGGTTTTGAAGTAATTGAAATTCCAGCACATGAAATCAATGCGGTGAATGTAAGTTCGTCAAAAATAAGACATGCACTGAGTGAGGGTGATATTGAAACAGCAAATCATTATTTAAATGGTTCTTTTGAAATATGGGGAAAAGTAATACATGGTAATAAATTAGGAAGGAGCATTGGTTTTCCAACGGCAAACATAGGTGTAGACGATTCTTTGAAAATAGTGCCAGGTAAGGGGGTGTATGCGGTAACTGTGTCAATTGATGGTGGAAAAGCTCTTTTTGGTATGATGAATATTGGTGTAAGACCAACCGTGAATCAAGAGTTAAAGGAAACAATTGAGGTAAATATATTTGATTTTAAAGAAGATATCTATGAAAAATCAGTACGTGTTTGTTTACATAAACGCATTCGAAATGAGCACAAATTTGATGGTATAGCATCCCTTACAACACAATTAAAGCAAGATGAAAAAACTGTTCGCTCTTATTTTCATTTGTAGTCCTTTGTTGTATTTCGCTCAAAAGGCAGATACAATCAAGTATTATACCCTTGAAGAAGCTAGGGCAGTACATTCAGACAGTGTCTTTGCTATTCGATTGACAAAGAAAAAGTTATCTACTATTCCAAAAGAAATACAATTTTACAGAAACCTTCGTCATTTAGATTTAAGTAAAAATAAATTGTCTGAATTACCTGAATTTATAAGTTCTTTAACCAATTTGATTGATTTGGATTTAGGAAAAAACAAATTCACTTCTTTTCCTACAGAAATCTGTAAACTTTCAAATTTGAGACGTTTAGTACTGAATCAAAATCAGTTTACACATATTTCTGAATGTATTGGAAATTTAGAAAACTTGAATTATTTTGACTTATGGGATACTCCGTTGGAAACCTTTCCAAATGCATTCATCACGATGAAAAATTTAAAGGCAATTGATATGCGAGGTATCTTGTATGGTCCTACCTATCAACAAAAATGGATTCGAAATTTACATTGGATTAAAATTGAGTTTGATGCTCCTTGCGATTGTATGGAAAAATAAAAAGAACTAAATTATTTTACTGATTTAAGTTTACAGTATTTATCATATCTCTTTATTTCATCTGTTTCCATATTATCTAGATCAAAAGCGTGTGTTGTATACATGATTTCATGATCAGATAAACCATCTTTAAACACGCCGATTATATCAAAATTATCTGGAACAAACATACTTGAAATAGGTTTACCATTTCTGCCTTTCACTTCTAATTTGTTTATAGATTCTGTGTATACAACATAGAAATCAAACCATTGACCTACAATTTCAATATCGTCTGAAATTTTTTCTAGGAATAATATTTTACCATCACCTAATATAGCAACCTGATTTTGATCATAGGGTTCATAATCCAAATTACCTTTATAAGTTGCCGGAGATGGATGCCATGTCCACACTTTTTTATATCCTCGTGCTGCTGCTAACTCTTCCGATGACCGTTCTGTGTATTCATCATCTAATTCATCATTTTCAACCTGGGCAAACGATTGAATTCTCAAAAAACATAAAACAAAAAGTAATAGGGTCACAATATTCATATACTAATATGAAATCAGGTAGTTAATTGAAATTCCTCTGAATGATCTTGAATATAATTTAAAGTTTCCATTATTTCATTCAAGTTGAAAGAGGTCACTAATTTCATTCGATATTCTTTAATATGAGCAATTCCTTTAAAATAATTAGAATAATGTCTTTTCATTTCCGCAATTCCGAGTGATTCACCCTTCCATCTCACGCTCATCTCTAAGTGTTGTTTTGCTACTTCTACACGATCAAAAACGGTTGGAGGAGGAAGCATTTCGCCCGTTTTCATAAAATGTTTTACCTCATTAAAAATCCATGGATAACCGATACTCGCTCTTCCTATCATAATTCCATCTACTCCAAATTGATTTCGGTATTCAAGTGCCTTTTGTGGTGTATCGACATCACCATTTCCAAAGACTGGAATTTTCATGCGTGGATTGTTTTTTACTTCGCCAATTAATGTCCAATCAGCCTCTCCTTTGTATAGTTGCTGTCTTGTTCTTCCGTGAATTGAAATAGCTTCAATACCAACGTCTTGTAGTTTTTCAGCGGTTGAAACTACAAATTTTGAATTATCATCCCAACCTAAACGTGTTTTTACTGTAACAGGTAAATTCGTGATTTTCACGATTTCCTCAGTCATTTTTACCAATTTAGGGATGTCTTGAAGCATACCTGCTCCTGCACCTTTACAAGTTACTTTTTTAACTGGACAACCAAAATTGATATCAATAATGTCAGGATTTGTTTTCTCAATGATTTCTGCTGAACGCTTCATGCTTTCGATATCATAACCGAAAATTTGAATACCAACAGGTCTTTCGTATTCGTAAATATCAAGTTTTTTAACACTTTTAGCTGCATCTCGAATTAATCCTTCAGAGGAAATGAATTCTGTATACATCAAATCAGCACCATGTTTTTTACACAAAGCTCGGAATGGAGGATCACTCACATCTTCCATGGGAGCTAATAATAAAGGGAATTCTCCCAACTCGATATTACGGATTTTAACCATGTTACAAAGATAATGAATTACTCGGAAGGCTCAATGTGAATTAATACATGTCCTAAAGAACCAATATGGTTTCTCAATTTATCTTTCAAATTATGGGAGATGGCATGTCCTTCACGTACTGTGATATTACCATCTACTCTGGCATGCAAATCAACATGGTATTTCATACCCGCTTTACGAATGAAACATTTTTCTGTATTTACGATTCCATCAACCGTTTGAGCAATGTTTCTTATTTCCTCAATTAAATCATGGTGAGTATGTTCATCCATGATTTCACCTAAAGCAGGTCTGAAAATCAAGTAACTATTATATAAAATGAATCCTGAGGCAAATAATGCCGCCCAATCGTCTGCTGATTCATAGCCTTTTCCAGCAAATAAAGCAATTGAAATTCCGATAAAAGCAGAAACCGATGTAATAGCATCGCTTCTATGGTGCCAAGCATCTGCCTTCAAGGAAGAACTATTCGTTTCTCTACTTTTTTTAAGTACGATTCGATACGAAATTTCTTTCCAAATAATAATTGCTCCTAGAAATAAAAGGGTCCAAGATTTAGGTAATGAATGTGGTTTTTGAATATTTTGAATACTTTCATATGCAATAAAACATGCTGAGAAAATTAAAAATGCAACTACTAAAAAGGTAATCAATGGCTCAGCTCGACCATGACCATATGGGTGATTTTCATCAGCCGGTCTATTGGTATATTTAATTCCAAATAAAACCAATAATGATGCAAAAATATCTGTTGTTGATTCGATAGCATCAGCAATAAGGGCATAAGAATTTCCAAAAATTCCAGCTATCCCTTTTAAAAGTGCAAGTAATGTATTTCCTATTATACTAAAATAGGTCGCTTTTAAAGCGGTTTGTTCAGATAAGTTTTCTCGATTCATCAATGCAAAGTTAAGATTTGAATCAGTACTTATTATTAGCTAACTATATTATTTAGAGAATGAATCATTTTGAAGTAAAAACTAATATACCAATTATAACTGCAAAAAATGCTGCTATTAAAACCGCTCCCGCTGCTACATCTTTCGTTTTTTTAGCTAATGGATGGTATTCTGGAGAAACTAAATCGGTGAGAAATTCAATGGCTGTATTTAGCATTTCGGTAATAAATACAAGAGCTATTGCCAAACCTATCCATAACCATTCAGCAGTGGATAGTTTAACCATATTCCCTAAAATGATGACAATAACAGTCGCCAATGCATGAATCCAAGCATTATGTTGCGTTTGAAAAAAGGTCTTTAATCCTCTAAAAGCATAGGAAAAACTTTTGATGCGATTGCGAAGTGAAAAAGGGGTTTCATTCATATTTTTCATTCAAAAAACGTTGTAAAGTGTAGTTATAATTTTCCCTTTTCCAGGAGCTAATTCGATGGAAAGTAATTCCTTCGATGAAAGTACATCCCAGTTAAATGGAGATTCTATTAAATTAATACCACTCTGTTGTTTTAATCGGATTCCTTGACTTGCAATTTTATCTTTATTTGGTACAAAATCGCCTGAAGGAAGATGTTCTGTTAAAATCACGTATTGATAAGCAGATAGTTTTTGAATTATTTTTTGTATTTCATGATTGGAAAGATGTTGTAAGACTTGTCTAATGATGGCACAATCACCTTTTGGTAATTCATCTGTTGCTAAATCCAAACACTGAAACGATAGATTTTCAGCTTGAAATCTGTTTTTATTTCGTTCTATTAAGTCAGGTACAATATCTACTCCAATATATTTTTTGGTAAAAGAAACAAACTTTTTTCCTACATTAAAATCTCCGCAACCTAAATCACATACGATTAATGGTTCATCAAATGATTGTAAAAACCTTATAACCACTTCTTGGTAGGGTTCAATAATAGTGATATCATGTGAACCATCACCAGAGTAAAATTCATATTCTTTACCACCCCAAAGGTACAACTGATAAATTTGTATCATAACCTCTTTTGTTGGCCATGGAGTCTTATTTTTTGAAGGAATGGTTGACATTTTTTTAACAATCAATTAAAGTTACTATTTTTAAATCAATCAAACATTTACTATATTTAAATGTTTTTAAAATATGGAAAATAACTTTGTCTTAATTGCTGGAGGTAGTGGTTTGATTGGCAAACGATTATTTGAACACCTTTACAAAAAAGGTTTTGATGTTGCTATTTTAACCAGAAAAAAATCTGAGAAAAACGCAATTTATTGGAATCCAATTAAAGGTGAAATAGATTCTTCACTCTTACACAAAGTTACCCATTTGATAAACCTTTCAGGTGTAAGTATTGCTGGAGGTAGATGGACAGAAGCTCGTAAAAAGGAAATTATAGATTCAAGAGTTTTATCCACGGAGTTTTTATTCAAAAACAAGTCTTATTTTCAAAACCTTAAGCATTATATATCGGCTTCAGGAGTTTCTTGTTATGGTATTCATGATTTGAGTAAAGTATACACTGAAGCAGATTCTTTTGGAAATGATTTTTTATCTGAGGTTGTTCAAAAGTGGGAAAAAGCAGCAGATTTATTTTCGTCTATTTGTTTAGTTTCAAAGATTCGTATTAGTCCTGTATTAGATAGCAAAGGAGGGTTTATTTCCGAAATGAAGAAGCCAATTCATTTTGGTATTGGGGCGGTTTTAGGGACTGGAAATCAATGGATGCCTTGGATTCATCAGCGTGATTTAGTTTCTATTTTTGAATTTATAATAAATCATAAATTGGAAGGTCCTTTTAATGCAGTATCAGGAAATGTAACCAATCGCACTCTAACTCAAATGTTGGCTCGTAAACTACACAGACCATTAGTTCTTCCTGCATTGCCTGTTTGGTCTGCAAAACTGATTTTTGGAGAAATGGCTACTTTGTTTTTGGATGGAGTACAAGTTTCAAATCAAAAGCTGATTGAAAACGGTTTTTCATTTGAATATTCGAATTTAGAAAAGGCACTAGATCAGATTTTATAGTATAATTTTATTTATATAGTAGTTTATTCAAAACTAGACTAACTTCAATCTCTTCAATACATCTACATGTTTTTTTCTTAGAACATATTGGGCAATTGTCGTCATGTGTAAAAATATGTACATCTTGTCCTAAGGCTTTCCATCTTCCTGGATGAATTGGTTTTCTTGGAGAAAATAAACCACACGTAGTTTTGCCTAGTATACCTGATATGTGTAAAGGTCCCGTTGAACAAGCGACTAAACCCACTGATTTATTTATCAAAACAATGAGTTGATTTAGTGTAAGTTTACCTGTAGAATCAAAACAATTAGGGTGTTTTGGAATCATATCTCTGAAGAGTAACCCTTCTTTCTCTGTTCCGGTAAATATAACACCATAATTATTTTCAAGTAAATAATTAGCAAGCTCCGCATAATTTTTCATCCCCCATTCCAAAGCACTTCCTTGTGATTTCGGATGTAGTATAATCGTTTTTGGATGTTGATTAATAAATGAATTGACATCCTCAGGTAAACTTGTTTCTGGCGCTTTAAATGAGGCTATTAAATCCGAAATTTCATTAATAGACGGAATTTCATGTAAACCCAAAGGTCGAAGTAATTCAAAATTTAATTGTGATTCATGTAAATCCGATTTTCTACGTGTAAAATTGGGTTTTATATTACAAGTTAAAAAATGAAAAGGACGATGAGAAGTGCCTATTCTATATGGAATACCTGCTTTTTTTACTAGACTTGCTATCTCTTTTTTTGGGAAAACGTGTATAAATATATCAATACCAATGGATTGAATAAAAGAAATGCGTGCTTGAACCGGTAGTTCTTCCATTGTTTTCCAATCAATAACTTCATCAACTTCAGGTAAGCATTTTATAACTGGTACAGTATAAGTACTTCCAATAAATACAATTTTTATTGTCGGAAAGTGCTTTTTAAGCCACACACAGATAGGTAGTGTTAATACTACATCACCAATACTATCGGTTCTACTTATAGCTACAGTTTGGCTTGTTATTTGTAAGTGTTTCATAGTAAATTATTTAATGAATGAAACTCCTTTTGTTTGAATTAAATTACGTAATTTTTTGTATTTGGTATAGGTCGCAAAGGCAGAAATTCGACATATTCTGAAGCCAACTCTTCCATCAAGAAATCCTTTTTTGATAAAATAATCTTTTGTGAATTTTACAATTGGACTGAAAATCAATGTGAAGAATGGTGCTTTTTTCCCTTTCTCAAATTGTGCTTTAGCTAGGATGGTTGTGAAATATTCAACTTGTTTATAATGGTCAGATATTGAGTAGTAACTATAATGTAACAGGTCTCCCTTGAGGTGAATTATTTTTGAGTTTTTATCATGAAGTTCATACTTATCATGTGGGTTTGTACCTCCCCAACTTCCTTTACGCGAATCCCAAAGACGTAACTTTGTATCAGGATACCAGCCGCAATAGCGAATCCAATGCCCACAATAATTCGTTAAGCGATTCATTGAATAAGTATCCGCTTGCCAATTATTTTTTACTTCTAAAATAGAATTCTCTAAAGTTGAATCAAGTGCTTCATCAGCATCTAAAGATAGAATATGTGGATATTTTGCTTGGGTTATTGCCCAATTTTTTTGTTCTATATGTCCTTCAAAAATATGTTCTACAAACCGAACTCCATGAGATAAACAAATTTCTTTTGTTCTATCTTTCGAATAGGAATCGACTACTACAATGTCATCTGCAACATTCTTTAGAGATTCTAAACAACGTCCAATATTACGTTCTTCATTGAAAGTAATTATGACAGCAGACAGTAGAATCATATTGAAGATTATTTTACTCTGATTATTTCGCCAACTCGGATTGAATTTGGATCAATTTTAGGATTTAATTCCTTCATTTGATCCATAGTTAACCCATATGTGTCTGCAATTCTACTTAAATTATCACCAGGTTTAACTGTGTAGAATTTTTTGATTGGTTTTGGAGCTACAACAGGTTTGGATACGGGCTTTAAGGTAGCTTGTTTTCCAGCAAGTTCTGGTTGCATCAATTTAACGTTTACTAAAATTTTTAATTGTTGAGCAATACCTATCCAATTAGAGCTCATATTATTCCATTTTTTTATATCTTCAGGTGTTACATTATATTTTTGCGCAATTATTCCTACTGATTCATTTCGTTGAACTGTGTGGTATATAGTTACTACTGAATCAAAAACTACCGTTTTTTCAATTTCAGGTTTTGAAATAGGGGAAGGTACCTGTTTTAGTGGTTTTTGCACGATTGATTTATCTGTTGGTGCTTTTGAAGGTGTATTTTTTGGGGTTAAAATACCGCTATCCATTTCTTCTATACTGAGTGAATTTGTTTTTTCAGTCAATACTTGCTCAGGTTCTTTTTGAATAATTGGTGCTTTCCCTTTAATTACTTTTAAATTTCTACCCAAAGGTGCTGTGTAGCTGCGTAAATAATTCCATTTTCGTATATCTTCAATGGTTACATAATATTTTTCAGCAATGGAAGTTAGTGTTTCACCACGTTTTACTTTATGCCAAACGACTACGGGTTTTTCACTAATTACATTAGTATTCGTAGTCTTTGTAATAGAATCATTAATTAATGTCGTAGTGTCTAAAGTTTCTACAACTTTTGGTTTAGGAGTGTAAATACTTTTTTCTAGTTCGTATAAAGAGTCTCCATAGGAAACAATTTTTCCGATTTGATTGATTGGCCCTGTGATACATTGTTTTGGATCTGTTCCAGGTATATATTTTGTTTTATATACGGGATTTAACTGTGCAATTTCTTCTAATGGCCATTGTACTAACTGATCAATGGTTGACATATGTACACCTTTTGACAAACACATGGTGTCCAATTGATAAAAATGTACTTTATGTTTTGCTGGTTTAATGTTATGTTCTACATGGTAAGTCAATAAATAGGCAGCAGCAATAAAGTTAGGTACATATCCTTGTGTTTCTCTTGGTAGGTATGGTCTTACTTCCCAATAAGTTCTTTTGCCTCCTGAGCGTCTAATAGCTTTGTTGACATTCCCAGGACCAGCATTATATGCTGCTAAAGCAAGATTCCAATCACCATAAATTCCATGTAGTTTTTTAAGGAATTTACAAGCTGCTTCAGTAGCTTTTACAGGATCCATTCGTTCGTCTATGTATGAATTTTCAATCAAGCCGTACATTTTACCTGTCCCATACATAAATTGCCATAAACCTAATGCTCCAGCTGGTGATTTTACTTGTGGTCTTAATCCACTTTCTATCACTGACAAGTATTTTAATTCAATTGGCATGTCGTGTTTTGCCAATGTAGCTTCATACATATCAAAGTATAGTTTGGATCTACCTAATACTATTTTTGCGAATCCACGTCTGTTTTTTACAAAAAAGCGTATCATTCCCAAAGTGATGTCGTTACAATCTAGGTGAAATGGAGATATGGCATTTATTTTTTCAAGTCGTTGACAATAAACTTCATCACTAACTTCTCCCTTGTCTTCTTCATCATCTAGCATTCTGATAATAGAATCAGTATTGCTATCTGTGGCCATTTCATTAAAATAGGTCATTAAGGTTTCGTCAAGCATTTTAATAAATGCCTCACTATCTGTTTCGTGTTTTTCAACAGGTTTTAGTTGTCTCGTTTGAGCATAGCTGCCAAAAATGGCATAAATAAATACTATGTTAACGAACCACTTTTTCATTATTTCACCAATTTTTCCAGATATGCAGAGAAATTAAATAAGGCTTTTTCATCAAAAGGTTTAGCCATTAACTGTACTCCAAAAGGCATATTTTCAGTTGTTCTTCCGTAAGGAAGTGAAATTGCTGGATGACCAGTCAAATTAGCATGTACTGTGAAAATATCTTGTAAGTACATTTGAATAGGGTCTTTTACCGCATTGATTTCAAATGCCGTTGATGGGGTAGTAGGTAATAAGATGAAATCGTAATCGTTAAAGATTTCTTTGGTTTTATTTTGTAATACGCGACGAACTTTTTGCCCTTTCGTGTAGTAAGCATCGTAATAACCATGAGAAAGTACAAATGTGCCTGCCATAATTCTACGTTTTACTTCTTTTCCAAACCCTTCAGTACGTGATTTTTTATATGTTTCTTCTACACCTACTGCCTCTTTTGAACGATATCCATAATGTACGCCGTCAAATCGAGATAAGTTGGAAGAAGCTTCAGCGGTTGATAAAACGTAGTATGTTGGAACCATATAATCTAAATATGGAAAAGATACAGGTTCAACGATGTTTCCATCTGCTTTAAGCGCTTCCATAATGTCTTCCATACGTTTTTTAACTTCTGGATGTATTCCTTCTGTTTCAAAACTTTCTTTAATGAAAGCAATACGTTTAGTCTCCTTTTTGATTTCTGTAGTGAACTGTCCTACATTTCTTGAAGATGAGGTACTATCTAAAGGATCTTTACCAGCCATAATTTCAGTGACAAGTGCAGTATCCTCTAATGTATTTGCAAATACACCAATTTGATCAAACGAGGAAGCATAGGCGATTAATCCGTAACGGCTAATTCTACCATAGGTTGGTTTTATGCCATAGGTACCCGTAAAAGCTGCTGGTTGTCTGATTGATCCACCTGTGTCACTTCCAAGAGCGACTGTACAAAGTCCAGCGGCGACAGCAGCAGCTGAACCACCGGAAGAACCACCAGGAACGGTTTTTGTATTTATTGGATTTTTAACTGGACCAAATGCAGAAGTTTCATTAGAACTACCCATTGCAAATTCATCACAATTTAAACGACCAATAACAATGGCATCTTCGTTTAGCAAACGTTGTAAAGCAGTTGCAGTGAATAAGGATTCAAATCCTTCTAATATTTTAGATGAAGCAGAAACTTTATGGCTTTTGTAACAGATGTTGTCTTTGATACCAATCACCATTCCTGCTAAACGTCCTGCAGTTCCAGATTCAATCTTAGCTTGGACACTTTTAGCATTTTCACGAACACTTTCAGTAAAAACTTCTAAAAAAGCATTTAAATCTTTGTTCTTTTCAATTGCATTCAGGTAATTTTCAACTATATCTAATAGAGAAACTCCTGAAGTAATTGATTTTTTTACTTCAGAAAATGTTTTATACATAAGATTCAGATATTAAGCTTCTTTCTTATCTTCTGGCTTAGTCTCTCCTTTTGAAGCGTCTTTGAATTCTTTCATTCCTTGACCTAATCCTTTCATTAGTTCTGGAATTTTTTTACCACCGAACATTAATAATAAAACAGCGATAATTAATATGATTTCCGTAGGGCCAAATGCTCCTAATAATAATGCAGAACTTAAAATCATTTTTTCAAAATTTTGAAATACCTTGCAAAGGTACGTAATAAAATAATTAGAGTAACTAAATTATTTTAATCAATGTTACATACCTCCTAAATTCAGACGTAATCGTATACCTGCCATAGTATTTGCAGTAGGATAGGAGGTTGCAATTTTAGGTCGATTTAATACTTGATCGAAGTACATTTGTGCTGTTAAATTTGGCCCTAAATTATAGTCGAGTGATGATTTTATTGAAATTACTCGTTGTCCTGCTGTAGCTTGATTTGTATTGTCAACTATTTTTCTAATCACGGTTGAATTATCTCTGAATGAAAAGTCAAATCGAACATTTAGATCATTTTCAAGTGTTTTACCTTGTAATTTGAAAGGCATTTTGACTTTTGAGAATTTTACACCTGACCCTACAACCCATTCTTGGCTGAAGATTTCAGTTACTTGTTGGTTTGATAAAGCAAGTGATGCATTTCTATCTTTTTTGTATTCTATTTTGGTAATTAAACCCTGTCCCAGAAAATTCCACGTAGCGTCAATTCCTAATAGAGGAGAAAATCTTTCAGAAATGGTAACGTTTTGAATTTGGTATTGAGCAATAAAATTATTGTCTAAATCAAAAGTAGTAGGATTTCCGGCTTGGTCTAATTCTGATTTTAAATTGGTTTGAATTCCTGATAAACTGACTGATGCATTGTAGGAATGTCTTAAAACAAATGATTTAGCATATTTTTTAATCAATGCATATTTGGTAAGTACACTATAATTGATCGACCAGTTTGGGAGTGGTAATGCAGAAAGCGGATTAATGTTTCGGCTATTTAATTTATTACTTGTGTAGGATGTTAAAAATGCTCCAATCAATACTTCTTGTTGCGTAGAGCCATATCCTTCAGCAAATCCATTTATTTTTTTGGTGGAATTTTGATTTTTATCGCCTAGTAAATTACTAACTAACTGTCTATTATTCCGTAAGTCTGAAAATGCACTCGATGAATAATCTTTTCCAATAGTTGCAAATGCTGAACGTAACGTAACAGTTGAATAAGTGAGGTTTCCTGTTTCTACTTTACTCTGACTTCCAAACTGTTTTGTAGAATCATTCCAACGATAAAAGTCGCTTGCATTTAAAGTATAATTTCTATTTGCAGAAAATTCAATAGCAACATCTTTAAGTGGTTCTACGGTTGCTCTAGCAGACATATTTTGACTAAATGAAAGTGTATGTTGCTTGTTTAGAGCACTGTTTTTAACCAACCAATTATTTTGAGCTGCAATTGAAGCAAAATCATAATTTGTTTTATTACCAAATACATCGAATGTTTGTTGACCGAAAATAAATCCAGTTAGATCAGGTTGATTAAGACTTGGAGTACCTAATAGTCGTGTATCCTGATTATAACCAGGTAATAAAGTTCCATTATTCAAAGAATAGGTTCCTGATACTGAACGAACAGCAAGAAGTGCTCTAGTTCCAAAACCAATGATAGGATTGACAGGTTCTTTTAATCTTTTTTCTCTTTTTTCTATCCTTTTTTCCTTTCTACGAATTCGATCTTCTTTTCGTTTTTCTTTTTTGGTAAGTTCTTTATAAGGTTTACCAAAAGAGGTCATATTTGGGTCTTTTTTCTTGATACTTGAATTGGTTGAACTATTTGTCGTAGGTGTTTTATTTGTATTATTATTTGAAATAATTTTCTTAAATAGTTTAGACTTTGAATATAAATTAGTCATATTCATTGTTGCATTAAATGATACTACTCGGCTGTTTTGAATGGTGTTACCAAAGTTACTTTGTCCCAAAGGAGCTCTTTGCCAATTATAATTTCCAGCATATTTAACTGATGAATTCATCCAATCAGTTAAAGGTAATTTATCTAAAGGTAAATTATAACTAATCGAATAATCATGTGAGTAATCCATTGTTTTACCAAAAGTTCGCATTTGACTTTTGATAGAATCTAAAAATATTTGATAGTTAAGAGGATCTAATTTTTTATCTACTCGTCCATCTGCTTCATCGAAAATAGCTCGATCATTTGCGTTGAATGTGAATTTCAAATTTTTCGTAATATCGTAGCCAAAATTATAGGAACGATTCCAAATAAATGATTTTACATAAACCGGTGAAAATTCGAAAGAAGAAAGGTTATTTCTTACTTTACGTTCATTATAATTGCGTAAAACATCATTATTTACCGAAATAGTTTTTGGAGTAAGGAAAAAATTAGCATCTCTTATTAAGCCCCACCATTTTGATTTTTGCATGAATTTCACCTTTTTAAAAGGTTCTACTGGTTTTGCTGTAAAACTATAGGTATAAATTAAATTGCTTTTCCATGATTTAGTTCGATCATATTCTGTATTAAAATCTCGTTTAAATGTTTCATTGTATCCATAAGAAATAGCAAAGTTTGATAGATTCCAAAAATGTGGTTTCGCGTCTGGATTAGCTTCTTTTTTAACATTTGAAAAGTTATAAGATCTTCTTTCCGTGAAGTCTTGACCTAACTTTGCATTTTTTAATTTTTGATCAAGTGGATAATCATTAAGTTTAATATCTGGATTGAATGGATCATATTCAGGATTGATTATACCTAAAGAATAACCATAGTAAAATGGCAGTGATAATTTTAATTTATTCCCAAAGAACTGACCTAACTGCATGTTTGTACTAAAATCAAATCCCATTTGTTCGTTTCGTTGTCTTTCTTGAACACGGCTTTCCAATGTTCCCCAGTTAACACCGCTATAATTTCCAGACATAGATACATTTGCGAAATCAGCTGCTTGAACTTGAACTTTAGCAACTGCAGCCGAACCTCCCGCATTTTGAAAGTCCGTAAGTCTTAATTCATTTATCCAAACAAAGGTGCATTTAGCTAGTCCATCGTCATCACCAAATTTATTGGTTGCTTTAGATGGATTTCGTACACCAATCATGATTGTTTTAATTGCTTGAATGTTTGGACTTCCTTTGATTTTAATTTGTCTAGTTGAATTTGCAGGATCAGGAATACTATATTCTTGGGTTATTGAAACACCAGAGTTATTTCTTTGTTTTTTTGCCTCAAGTAAGTTATCAAATATAATTTCCATATTATTTGATTCTGGCCATACATCTTCGGGTGAATTTGCGCCCCAAGGTGTAACATTCATTGGTAACTCATATTCATAATAATTATCTGTATAGTCTGTTCCTAAACGAACAAATAAGGTTAAGTCTCCATTTTTTAACGGAGCTGTTTTAGATAATTCTTCTGCATGAACAAACATCTTTAGTTTCTTATATGTTCTAACATCGAAAACCACATTTTTAAAAGCAGCTTTTGCATTACCATCATCCAAATTACATACTTCAAATGAAAGTGCTTGTTCATTCATTTGACGCTGTTGAACTTGTGTTGGATCAACTTCTCTTAAAATACCTGGAGGTAATTGATAATTGATAGGATTTCGTTGGGCATTTTCTTCAATATTTACTGCGGCGATGTTAAATACTGAACTGTTTGGGTCCTTTTGAATGTTTTCACCAGGTAGACTTAAATCTCCATTGTATTTTCTCCATTCTCCTCTGATGAATTCCAATCGAGCGAAACGTAAAACTACTTCTTCATTCCATTCTTTAAGAAACATTCGCATAAAACGTATAGATCTAAAATCAGAAATACCATTTATAATTTTTTCTGGTTCTCTAACCGGAATTTTGAACTGAATCCAACGTTCTGATTTATTACCTGTTGTATATGTTTGGATATTTGTGATATAATTTTTTCCAACCTGTAAATCATTTCTTCGTAGACTTACTTTGTATTGATAGTAACTTTCGGATTCAGAAAGGTTATTGTCCTGATTTAAATCTTCGATATCAGGTTGATTCGTAGCCTGAGTTGGATAGCCTGCTGCATTTATGGTAGCGGACATTTCTGGGGTTGGCGAATTCCCCTGTGTATTGTTAAATCGTTTGTATCTTTCTAGTATGTTTGCATTGTCTGCATCATATTGGTCATCAGCATAATATTTATAATCATCGGAAGAAGGATCGTTGATTATTCGGTTTTTAACTTCTTGTGTAAGGTTTGTATTTTTGTTTACCCAATCTATATATTTCTGAAATTGTGCCTTTTCTTGTTCATTATCCCATCCATCTAAACCAACATCTTGTAATTTTCGGGTAGTTGGATCATTATCAAAAGCGTTTACAACAATGTTTTGTGTTGATACCCTTGCCCATTGTGTGGTATCGATGTTATCTGAAATAGAGGTGCTTGTGGGTAAACCATTTTCAAATTCTTTTCTTGAATCTGGGATAATATCTTCTGAAATATTACCTAAATTGAAGTACAAATCTCCACCTGAATGAAGTGTATTTGGATCAGCTTTTTCAGTATCATCATTAAAAGGATCTAACACCCAAAACTGAATGAATTCTATATTTGATAATTCAAAATCATTTGTTGATAATGCTCGCATAATTCCTCCCCATTTATTTTCTGGATTGGTAAATTTTCCAAGTTTATCTAAAATGGAGAGCGTATCATAATTATACATTCCACGTTCTTGTGGATAATATGCTAATTCTAAAATGGGAATATTAGTAAAGGTTCCGTATTGTTGTTGTAAATTCGGAAAAATGTCTTTTTGATTGACCATCCGCATACGGCTATCCACGAGCATGGAAGGATCTTTTTTGACGTTTTCTGGAGTCAGAGTTGAATTTTGGTAAAACATAGGATCAATAAGATACCATGCTGTTTTTGACCTATTAAATCCTGCGTTTAAATTTTTAGAGGTAGCTTCTGGAAACAAAGTAGGCTGACCTTGTGGAATACTAGCCATTTTCCAAGCAGATGGTGTTCTTAAATCGATGGTGCTTTGACTTCCTTCGAAATCATCAACATAAGACATTCCTGAACCAGTAATTACACGTGGAACACCAGGAATTAAATGAGCTACTTCACCTGTAAATGAAATAGATGATTTTGAACGTGTTGAAATTCCGGGTAATAAATCTACTAATTTAGTTAAGAGAGGTAATTCTCTTTTTATGGAAATATCGAGTCCGATTAGATTATTTTTGAAAGGTTCGGAACCCATATCTACTTTTTGAGTTATCGGTCTTTCAACCATTCTCATCCAAGTAGCTCCAAGGTTAAAATCTTTATCAAAACGGTAATTAAAGTGAGTACCAATGAGTGACCGTGCTTGAAATCCAAATACAGAGTTACTTTCAACAGATACCTTGATAGGTGTATTTGATTCTAAAACACCACTATTTAATATTTTAACTCTACCTAAGTTATAATCAACCGTATAGTCAGTACCCTCCATTAATTTTACACCTCCAGCTGTTACCGAAACGGCTCCCTGTGGAACATTTAATGCGTTTAATGGAATATCTGAACTCACAGATGATTGATATTGCCCTTTGAAAATGAATCTATTTTTTGAGGGAATTTGCTGTGCTGCTGTTTTGGTTGAATCATATAATTCTGTATATGCAATTTTATCTACAACAGACTGTGCTAACCCTTTTGATAACATTTTCTTTTTTAAGGTGTTTCCAAATGGTTCTATTGTTGTAAAATAAACCCTACCATTTTTGGAATTGATTGTACCTGCATTATCTGTTTTATTTCCGCTAAAGTTGATGGGTACGAAGTCGAATAATCCATCTGAAAAAGGTTGATTATTCATATTTAATTTATCCATCCCGAGGAGGGTAACCAACTGAATTTTATCTAAACCGTTATAAGGGAAGAAATTAACTGGTAAACTCGTAGATGGATTGTTATATAATACATCTAAACGAAATCCTGTTTTGTCTAATTGATATGCTCCTATTGAATAGACATTTTTCATCATCAAATCCCAGATATTTGATTTTGGATTTGTTAACGTTGGTTTTAATAATTTTAAGAAAAGTGCTTGTTTTCCATCAATTCCATCTGTTGAAAATTGACCTACTTGGTAGGTTTTTCCTTGATAAGTGTATTCGTAGGCAACAGCAAGTACTTCGTCATTAATAAGAGGTTGATTCAAAGAGATAAAACCAAGTAATGTATTGTAATTATATTCCTGTTCGGTTAGTCTTCTTGCGTTTTCTACTTT
This sequence comes from Crocinitomicaceae bacterium, assembly GCA_046304235.1. Taxonomy (GTDB): domain Bacteria; phylum Bacteroidota; class Bacteroidia; order Flavobacteriales_D; family Crocinitomicaceae; genus CANHVK01. The sequence goes on from JBKCEW010000190.1 coordinate 24,031, forward strand.
TTCATAGGTGATTGCTTGTTCAAATGGACCTGGTTCACTTACTGTATTACTTAAAGTTGGCACCGCTGAAGAGAAATCTTTAACCGAATTTTGAGTAAGTAACCAAGGATATAAGCCATTAGAATTATTATCTGGAAAAATAGAAGAAGAATAATTTCCAGGTTTACCGTCAACTACATTAGGATTTGATTCTCCTAAATCTGTGAAGGCGATTATATTTCGTGTATTTTGGGTATTGTTTATTTTATTTGTAACCCAAACCTCCATTCGTGTAATGTTGATTTGAGAGTTTGCTATAGGCAATTGAGACATTGCTGTATCATACTGATCTCTAAAATAATGAGATAAAAAATAATGTCTATTTGCTTCGTAATTATCTGCTGAAAGCTCAAAATTTTGAACTTGAGCTTTACCAGCAATGTTGATCTCTTGTTTTTTCCCTTTGGAAGATGCAATCACATTGTCTATAGTTAGTTTTCCAAATTTCCATTGGGTTTTTACACCAAACAAAGTTTGAGAACCTTGAATCAAAGAAGTATTTAGTGGTAAAGAAACATTTCCAAGTTCAATCTTTTGTATAATTTGATCTTCATCACCCGTATATCCTAATTTGGTTACATTTTCAAAATCAAAAGCTGCTTGGCTATTATAGCTAGTACTCAATTTTAATTTAGTACCAATCGTACCTACCAAGTTTATTTGCATATTTTGCTGAAAATCAAATCGAGTGATTCTTCTTTGATTTACCGGTAAGGAAGGATTGTCATATTTAGATGAATTTAAACCTAAAGCGATTTCTATGTTACCTTGTGGTTTGATATTAATTTCATCAGATCCAAAAAAGTTGATAAAACCTTTACCACCTACTTTTATAGGTGCCACCAAAGCTTTTTCTGATTCTGTTATCTTGTCAAGTTTATCCTTCCAATTTTGAGAAAGTGACTTTTTTCTTTCATATTCTATGTATTCTTTTAAAGTCATCATTGAAGGATTCCGAAAATTGATAGATCCTTCATTACCTAACGTTTCTTTGAAGACATATTTTTTTAAAATAGGATCGTAAACAATGGTTTGTTTTAACTGACTTGGATTACCTAAATCGAAACGTGTTTGTGGGTTTTGTGTAGGATCAAATGTTTTTGGTATAGGAAATGGGAGTTCTTTATCATTTTCTTGAGAAAATGAATTGCCAAAAAACAACAAAAGCAAGGTATATAAAATAACCTTGCCACAATATTGTTTATGACTATGCCTAAAATGCATTAATTATAAAATCTTTAATCCTCCCTTTATTAGTTCTTCAACGGTTTCGTTACCACTTTGTATAATTTTATCTAATGCTTTTTCTGCATTTTTCTTGTCAAATCCAAGCGATACTAATGCAGTTAACGCATCAAATTTGTTTGTATTGTGTCCTACAGGTAAAATTTCTTCACTAAAACTGAATTTAAGTACTTTATCTTTCAAATCAATGATTACTCTTTGAGCTGTTTTAGCTCCTATTCCCTTGATACTTTGAATGGTGCGAACATCTTCTACTTGAATTGCATGTGCGATTTCAGTAGGGGTAAGTGATGATAACATGATCATTGCTGTATTTGGTCCTATTCCTGATACAGAAATGAGTAAATTAAACATTTCTCTTTCTTCTTTGGTCGCAAAACCATATAGTAACTGAGCATCTTCACGAACAATAAATTGTGTAAACACTTTGACAAATTCTTCGTTACCAATTGATGAGTAGGTGTTTAATGAAATTTTAACATCATACCCTACACCATGGCAATCAATGATTATGTTGGTGGCGTTTTTCTCAACTAGTTTACCTTGTAATTGTGCAATCATTCAGCTTATTTATTTTGAGCGTCAACAACTGCTACTTTTACCATATTCACAATTTCTCTTACTGTTGCTCCAATTGGAACTACGTGAACTGATTTTTTCAGACCAACTAAAATAGGTCCGATAGTTTCACCATCTAACATTTCTTGAAGTAACTTGTATGAAATATTTCCTGAAGAAAGATTTGGGAAAATTAGTGTATTTACTTGTTTGTTTGCTAATATTGAAAAAGAGAATTTTTCATTCATTAAGTCATTATTCAAAGCAAAGTTTGCCTGAACTTCACCATCAACTACTAAACTAGGATATTTATCATGAAGTATTTCAACAGCTTGAGCCATCTTTTTAGCGTCTTTTCCTTCACCTGAACCAAAGTTTGAGTAACTTAACAATGCTATTTTAGGCTGAACTTTGAACTTACGGATTGTTTTTGCAACGTTATTTGTAATTTCTGCAATTTCTTCCGCAGTAGGATCTAAGTTTATGGTAGTATCTGCTAAAAATAAAGGTCCACGTTTAGTCATTAAAATGTATAAACCAGCAACTATATTTACATCTTTTTGTAAACCAATAGTTTGAATAGCAGGTCGTACTACATCTTTATAATTTCTAGTTGCACCAGAAATCATTGCGTCTGCATCACCCATCTCAACCATCATAGCGCCAAAATGGTTTCTTTCACGCATCACCTGTAAAGATTCAAACTCAGTAAATCCTTTACGTTTACGTTTTTCGAAGAATACTTTTCCGTAGGCTTGTCTACGTTCCATTTCTTCATCTGATTTAGGGTCAACAATTTGAAATTCAGAAAATTCTAAACTATATTCATTTATGATTGCTTCGATTTTCTTTTTGTTTCCTAATAATATTGGAAATGCAACTCCTTCTTCGCATGCAAATTGTGCAGCTTTAAGCACTTTGTAATTATCGGCTTCAGCAAAAACCACTCGTTTTGGATTACTTTGTGCTTTTGCCGTTATGTTTTTTAATAACTTGTTATCAAGTCCAAGTCTACTTTTTAATTCAATTTCATATGCTTCCCAATTGCTTATTGGGTTTCTTGCAACACCTGAATCCATAGCGGCTTTCGCAACCGCTGGTGCAACGTAATAGATTAATCTTGGATCTAATGGTTTTGGTATAATTTGTTCTCTACCAAAGGAAATACTTTTGTCACCATAAGCAACAAGAACTTCTTCTGGTATGGTTTCTTTTGCTAAAGAGGCAATGGCTTTAACTGCAGCAAGTTTCATTTCTTCATTGATGCAAGTTGCACGTACATCTAAAGCTCCTCTAAAGATAAAAGGGAAACCGAGTACATTATTTACTTGGTTAGGATGGTCAGAACGACCAGTAGCCATTATGATATCTTTTCTAACTGAAACGGCATCTTTGTAACCAATCTCAGGTTCTGGATTTGCTAAGGCAAACACAATTGGATCGTTTGCCATGGAAGCAACCATTTCTTTTGAAACTAGGTTTCCTTTAGATAACCCAACAAAAACATCAGCCCCAACAAAAATTTCTTCTAGTGATTTATCTCCACAAGTGTGCTGGCCGAAGTATAGTTTGTTCTCATCTAAGTCAGTACGTTTTGTATGTAGTAGGCCTTTACTATCATACATGTAGATATTCTTAACATCAGCACCAAGAGCAATATATAAACGTGCGCATGACATAGCTGCTGCCCCAGCGCCAGAGATAACAATTCTTACCTCTGAAATATTTTTATTCGCTAATTCTAAAGCATTTAATAATGCTGCAGAAGATATTATCGCAGTTCCATGTTGGTCGTCATGCATGATTGGAATATCCAGTTCTGCTTTTAACCTTTGTTCGATTTCAAAAGCTTCAGGAGCTTTAATATCTTCTAAATTGATTCCACCAAAAGTTGGTGCAATGGCTTTAACAGTTTGAATAAATAATTCTGGATCACTTGCATCTACCTCAATATCAAATACATCTATATCTGCAAATATTTTGAAAAGTACACCTTTTCCTTCCATCACCGGTTTTGATGCTAGTGGACCGATATTTCCTAATCCTAATACAGCTGTACCATTAGAAATTACAGCAACTAAATTTCCTTTTGATGTATATTTATAAACGTCATCTGCATTTTCTGCAATTCTAATACACGGTTCAGCTACTCCTGGAGAATAAGCTAAGGATAAATCTCTTTGTGATGCATATGGTTTTGTAGGAATTACTTGAATTTTACCCGGTCTACCAGATGAATGGTAATCAAGGGCATCTTGCTTGCGAATTTTAGCCATAAAAAATGTTTCTAAATCAGCTGCTAATTTAACAAAAAATAGACGTAACTAAACGAAATACTGATTTGAATTAACAAATGAAAATGAGGTAAAGAGTTAATGACGAACGACGAAACGTGCTGTTTCTAAAAGTTCATCTTTAGAATAAACGTTAATGATGTAAACGTTATTTTTAAAATCAGAAACATCGATTTTTCTAAAATTTTCGATATTCTCTGAATATACTTCTGTTCCCAATGCACTGTATATTTTAACAAAAGCATCAGTATTATTTCCTTTTAAAGAAATATTTATAAAATCTGTAGCAGGATTTGGATAAACAGTTAAAATAACATCACCGTTATCGTGCAAAGCTTTCAAGTTGGACTGAGAAAATCCAAATGACGCAAAAAGTAATGATATGAAAAACACGATAACCTTCATACTACCAAATATAGTAATTTTTATTTATTAAAACTAAAGTTTATTATTTTTCTTTGAAATAATTTAAAATTATTATTGATTTTGAAAGACCAATTGTTTTTATAAGCTCCTCTTTGGTAGCATTTTTTATGGCTGAGATTGTTTTAAATTGCTTCATTAACTGCTCAAATGTTTTTTCTCCAATACCTTTAATTTCACTTATTTCTGAAATAAATGCATTTTTACTTCGTCGGTTTCTGTGGTGG
>JBKCEW010000191.1:0-3647 GCA_046304235.1 Crocinitomicaceae bacterium
CTTATGGTGAGAGACATATTTTCATTGGTGGAATCTGTGGTAATGGAAAAATTTTGGCGAATGCTTTGGGTGAAATAATAAAATCAAATTCAGAATTGGAGGTTACTATTTTTGAAATAAATCTTCATAAAGATCAGCCATTACAACATGAAATCAACTTAAGTGTTGATTCTGAATCACTAAAAGATTCATTTATCGTTTTAGTAGACGATGTATTAAATTCTGGAAAAACGATGCAATATGCTCTTATGAAATTATTAGAAAAACCGGTTAAGGCAATAAAAACGGTTTCCTTAGTTGATAGAAGACATAGACGATACCCGATAAAGGCTGATTTTGTTGGAATTACATTAACAACTACACTTCAAGAGCGTGTAGAAATGGATTTAACTCATGAAGATTATTTTGCTTATTTAGTTTAGAAATGCAGAAAACTACTGAATCATCAAGTAATTACGATGGATTAGAAAAAATGTCTACTCTAGAATTACTTACGAATATTAATAAAGAAGATAAAACAGTTCCTTTAGCAATTGAGAAGGAATTAAATAATATTGAAAAGTTCATTGATGCGGCATATGAAAATATGTCAGTTGGTGGTAGGTTGTTTTATATTGGTGCAGGAACAAGTGGAAGATTAGGAATAGTTGATGCTAGTGAATGTCCACCAACATATGGGGTTCCATTTGATTTAGTTAATGGTATCATTGCAGGTGGAGATGGTGCAATTCGAAAAGCGGTTGAATTTGCAGAAGATGATTTTGAACAAGGTTGGAAGGATTTAATTGACAATGGAATTTCAGCAGGAGATGTTTTGGTTGGAATCGCTGCTTCAGGTTCAACACCTTATGTCATTGGGGCCATTAAAAAAGCAAATGAAAACAACGTTTTAACGTGTGGTTTATCTTGCAATGCTGGTAGTTTGCTCGGTCAAGAATCTAATTTTGCTATTACTCCAGTTGTAGGACCAGAATTTGTAACAGGTAGTACACGTATGAAAGCAGGAACTGCTCAAAAGTTGGTTTTGAATATGATTTCTACTTCTTTAATGATAAAATTAGGTAGAGTTCAAGGTAACAAGATGGTTGATATGCAGTTGAGCAATCATAAACTTGTAGATAGAGGTGCTAAAATGGTACAAGAAAAAACGGGAGTTGAATATGAAATTGCTAAAGAATTGTTGTTAACTCACGGTAGTGTGAGAGCAGCAGTAAATTTTTATCTTTCTGCAAAATGAGAATTGATATTTTAACAATTTTACCTGAATTATTGCAAGGTCCATTTTCGGCATCTATTATGAAAAGAGCGCAAGATAAAGGTCTCGCAGAAATTCATATTCATAATATACGTGATTATTCTACAAATAAACACAAGCAAGTAGATGATTACCAATATGGCGGAGGGGCAGGAATGGTTATGTCAGTAGAACCAATTGCAGCAATTTTAGATAAATTGATTTCAGAAAGAAAATATGATGAAATCATATATATGACTCCCGATGGTGTAGTTTTAGATCAAAAAATCACGAATTCATTTTCACTTTATGAAAACATAATTATTTTATGTGGTCATTACAAAGGTGTAGATGAGCGTATTAGAGAAATATATATTACAAAGGAAATATCAATCGGTTCGTATGTTTTATCAGGAGGAGAATTAGCTGCAGCGGTTTTAACGGATAGTATAGTACGATTAATTCCGGGAGTTTTAAATGATGAAACATCTGCTTTAACGGATAGTTTTCAAGATAATTTATTGTCACCACCTGTATATACTAGGCCACCTGAATTTAGAGGACATAAAGTTCCGGAAGTACTTCTTTCTGGAAATTTCGATTTGATTGAGAAGTATAGAGAAGAAGAAGCGTATAAAAGAACAAAAGAACGAAGACCAGATTTATTAGATTAGTTTATGGATGCACTAGATAATTTAGAAGAAATATTAAAAGAAGGAGGAACTATTTTATATCCAACAGATACTATTTGGGGAATAGGATGTGATGCAACGAACGAGGAAGCGTGTCAGAAGATATTGAAAATCAAACAACGCCCTGAAGATAAGAGTTTTATTGTTTTGGTTGATAGTATTCAAATGCTTGAAAAGTATACTGTTTCATTTCCCGAAGTATGCTATGATTTAATTGATTATGCTGTGAAACCTTTGACAATTATTTATCCAAATTCAAGAGGATTAGCTCCTAGTGTTACGGCAAATGATGGTTCTGTAGGTATTAGAGTTACTAACGATCCATTTTGCATTAAATTGATTAGAACACTTAAAAAACCGATTGTTTCAACTTCAGCTAATATTTCAGGTGAGAAATCGCCAGTAAATTTCACCACAGTTCCTGAAATCATTAAACAAAGTGTGGATATTGTAGTTCCTGATAATGGAAAAGTTCAAAGTCAACCCTCTCAAATCTTGAAAATCGGAGCGGATAGTTCTATAAAAATCATTAGAGATTAAATTAAAAAATCATGAGTTTTCAAAAAAACATTTTTCGATTTGTAAGTTTATTAATGATAATTAGTTTGTTTTCTTGTTCTAATTCTGATGAAAATGAAAAAGATAAACAGAAAGTTAAAATCGTTAAAAAACTTCCTTTTGATAAGCGTTTTAAAAAAGAAATAGAATCAAAGTTGCAGATACCAGCAAATGAAAAGTATTCGTTTAAGGTTTATAAAGACTTTTTAAATCTAGATGATGTTAAAGATGCTGTTGTTACGGTTAATAGATTAGATTTTGCATTAAGTGAAGCCACTAAGTCTAATAATACAGCACAAATCGCAGAAGCTGGATATACTGGAAATTACAATTTTTTCTTTTTCTATGATGGAAAAACAGACCAAATATCTAATCCGATTGCTGTTGCTTCCAGTCCTCAGGTGCCACTCGAATTAAAATTAGAAAATATTCAATCTGATTTTTTTAAAGATATAACTATCACATATAGAATTCGTAATTCAGCTTTTAAAAACTATTATTTGATTGCAAATGGTAATATTCAGCTGATGTTTCAATGGAAGTTGTTTGATGCGATTGGTACTCCAACGCCAGAAGCTAATTATTTAGAATATGAAAAAGGTTCGTACAATGAATTTAAAGACATTGTAATTTACAAAGGGAAAATAAAAAACTACTCACCAATTGTTAATGATGTTTATAAATACACCCCTGTTATTGAGAAAGATGGTCAAAAGTTATACCGTTTCTTTTTTGATAAACGTACCTTAAAGTATTCTACTAACGACTAATGCAAGTTCAACAATTTAAAGTAGAAAAAACTACTCGATATTATTCATTAGGTGATTTAGATTCTGCTGATAAATTATTATTTGTTTTACACGGATACGGACAATTGCCACAATTTTTCATTCGTAAATTTCAAACTTTAGTAGAAAAAGGATATTATATTGTTGCTCCTGAAGGATTACATCGGTTTTATTTAGAAGGAACTTCTGGAAGAGTAGGCGCATCTTGGATGACAAAAGAAGCCAGGTTGGATGATATCGAAGACAATGTATTGTATCTGAAATTAATAACAGAGCATTTCATTAAAACTAAGAATTTTAAAAATGTAAGTTTATTAGGATTTTCTCAAGGAGGAGCTACAGCGACACGATTTTATGCAAAACATTTCCATTTTT
>JBKCEW010000192.1:0-4386 GCA_046304235.1 Crocinitomicaceae bacterium
TATTTATCTATTTAATTAAAAAAAATATGTAGTTTTGTTGTGAAATTTTAGATTTTATGTGTTTTATGAAAAAAATTATTCTTTCTGTAGCTTTGTTAATATCAGGATTAACACATGCACAAGATTCTATTTTTAACAACAAATCAATCGACTTTGGTGTTGGAGTAGCTAATGTCCTTTCTCCTGGATCTGGTGTAGGTTACGACGGGAAATATTTGGATCCACTTTCTTTAAATTTGGGTTACAGGGTAATGTTAAATCGTGACTTTGGTATTTCAGCAAATTTGGCTTACAATAATTTTTCTGGTAAGTCTAAAACAAATGAAGTAAATACTAATTTTTACGCTTTTTCATTGAATGGATTTTTGAACTTAAGAAGTTTTCTTAATTTCGGTGAATTCTCAAATAAATTTGGTTTATTAGGTCATTTCGGAGCAGGTGCTTCTGGTAATACAATAGCTAAAGAAGATGCTTTTAAATCTTATACAAGAGATTTAGCTATTTTTGTAAATGCTGGTTTGATGCCTCAATATAAGTTAAACGACAAATTAGCAATCAATTTAGATTTTGTTCTTAATTTACAAAAAATGCAGGGTCTTACTTTAGATATGCAATCAGCTAAAAGTGATGTTGGATTAGGGAAATATTTTGGTACAGCAACTATTGGTGTAAATTATTACTGTTTTGGTTCTAAGAAAGATAAAGTTCATGCTGATTGGGCACCTAAATTTGACAAAACAGCATCTGAATTAGAGGCGCTTAAAAATAGAGTGAAACAAGTTGAAAATAAACTAGCTGATACTGATAAAGATGGTGTTGCTGATTATTTGGATTTGGAGCCTAATACTCCTGAAGGTTCAATTGTTAATACTCACGGTCAAAAAGTTACAGATACTGACGGAGATGGAATCGAAGATTCACAGGATTTCTGTCCTACTGTTAAAGGTTATTTAGAATTTAAAGGTTGTCCTTCAGCTTTTGTAGCTTCTGCAGAATCTTTAGAAAAAGAAGTTGAAGGTCAGTTAAAGTATGACATTGAAAAATTCACAACTGATATCAATTTCCAAACAAAAAGTTCTTCTATTAAATTGGCTTCTAAAAAGCAATTAGATGGATTAGCTAAAATTTTAATATCTAATACTAATTTAGTTATTAACTTACATGGTCATTGCGACAACATTGGTGAAGATATCCTTAATAATAAATTATCTTTAGACAGAGCTAATTCAGTTAAAGATTATTTAGTTGGTAAAGGTGTCCCTGCATCAAGCATTACAACTAAAGGTCATGGAACTCTAAAGCCAAAGCAGTCTAATGAAACTGAAAAAGGAAGAGAGGCAAACAGAAGAGTTGAATTTGAAGTTAAAACAAAATAACTCCATAAATATTTAATTAAAAAAGAGGCTATTTTAATAGCCTCTTTTTTAATGTTTTATAATTTGGTTATTTTATTCTTAATTTGATGAAAAGTTTAATGTTCACAATCGTGTATGTTAATGTGTCGATTTGAAAATGATTTTATTATTTGTTCTTGTTTTAATTCCGGTTGCCCAGCATCAACCCAGGCGGTATACCAAATAGAACCTAAGTTCTCAATAGCATGTTTAATTCTATTTTCTACCATTCCATCTAATCTAAGATTATATTCCTTAATATAATTGTAAGTATATGTTTTCTTTTCATTTTTTGTTGGAAAAGTATATTTTGGAAATAGTGCTTCGTTGTTTAGTTTTTCTTCTACTTTTAAAATAGTAGTTACATCTTCATTTGATTTACGTATAATATTCCATATAAATGGCTTTAAGTTATCTATATACTGTGCTTTTTTGGTGAAATAATTTACTTCTTTTATAACTAAGCTTACGATTTTCGTTTCCCATAAGCCGTGTATTCCATGTTGATTTGTTAATTGACCATTATAATTTTTTGTTGTATGTAAAGGAACATGGGAGTCGGCAACATAATGTCCAAGTTCTGATGCATACTTCACAATATCTTTATAGGATTTTTTCTCAAAGGCATTTTGAAGTAAATATTTATATTGCATGATTCTCCATGGTAAAATCCCATGCTTGTATAGCGAATCCTCAGGTATTATGGATGATATTTTATTCCAAGATAGAAAATGCAAGCTATCAACATCCGAGTAAAACTCCATGTCGATATAATGTCCTGCTCCTTCTTTTTTATTAGTATACCGTCTACTATCTGGAGTTGTTGAATGTTCAGTGATATACTCGATATTTTTCTTAAAAAAGTATGCAATTTCATTAGGTAGAGTGAAAATGGCCATTCTATTTATTATTTTATGACCTTCAAAACCCCATTTTTTTTGATTCCTAAATGAAAAAAAACCAAGACAAATAATACAAGCGAATATTTTTTTAGAATATATCTTTCTTTTCATCTAGTGAAATTAATGCATTATTTTTTAAGTAAGGAATAATATTCAGTTGATTAGGTGTTAAGCAATATTTAATATCTTTATTAAGATTCAATTTTTTCAATCTTCTTCTATGTGAACTTGCTTTTAAAAATGCAAATGGACTTCTTTTCGCTTCTTTGTATAATTGTTTAACACAGATTGTTGAGTCTTCTTCTGAATAAAATTCTCCACTAGAAATTAATACGTCAGCTATTGCTCCAGCACATATGGAATCTTCAAGATTAAATTTATCTTGCCAACCTGAACATAAGCAAAGTACATTTTTATTTTGTTTCATAAGCCAATTTGTAAGAGCTTCCAAATTGACCAGTGATCCAATTATTACTTGTCCAGAATATTTACTTATTTCGATTGATTTTGTACCGTTTGTAGTTGTTAAAACGATTTCTTTATCTTTAAATTTTGGATCCATAAAACTGTAAGGTGAATTTCCAAAATCAAATCCTTCTACAACCTGTCCTTTTCTTTCAGCACCTACTAAATAACCTTTCTTTTTGTATTCTAAAGCTTTTTCGATACTGTCAACTGGTATAATTGATTTCACCCCATTTGCTAACCCAGCACATATCGCTGATGTTGCTCTCAAAACATCTATAACTACTATAATTTCAAACCCTTCATTATATAAATTAAAATCTCTGGGAGATAAACATACTTCAATCTTGTTTTTCATTTTATCTAATTAAATTTATGAGCCCACGTTTGATAATTTCTTTATCTGAGCTATCATTAATTTTTAATTGGTACACATATAAGCCATTTGGACATTCTTCTGTTCCATTTATACCATTCCAACCCTCATTTGTATCTGAAGTTCTAAAAACGGGTTGACCCCATCTATTAAAAATCGTAAAATCATAAGTATCGATTTGGCTAAAGTTTATTATTGGTAAAAAAATAGGATTTTTACCATTTGGAGTAAAAGAGTTAGGGATAAATATTTTGGGTTTAAAATAATAGCATACTGAATTGGAATAACTTTCAGATTTTGTCCCGAATTTATTCATGTTTTCTACACCTTTCACTCTGAAACATATCTTCCCATCAAATGTTTCTTTATTTTGAATTTTGTGATTAAATATTGTAGATGAATCTGTTACAATGCTGGTGTGAAAAATGAAGTTAATATTATCGATAGATTTTTCAACGGTGTAATTGTTAACACCACCTACGAAACCTATATAATTATTGAAGATTGAAGATGTATTTAAAGAATCATCAATTAATTCATTTTCTTTTAGAAGTATTGTATTTTGGATTGTATTTTTTTGAACATAATTATTACAACTATCAATATGTTGAATATAATATTGATATGTATACTTTGAAGGTTCTACATCATAGTCTTTAAATGTTATTTCTTTATTATTTGCTTCTAATTTACTTATCTCCATAAATTCATTTTGTTTATTCATTTTAAATAATGCTAGTTGTTTCAAGCCAGAGGTAGGATTTAAAGTGTGTTTTATTTCAATAAAGTCATTTTTTACTGATGCATAATTAGTGTAACTTATTTTTGGTTCACTAGGAGATTTAGAATATACAGGACATAAATTACTGAAAAATGTATAACCTGATTTTAAAGTTGTTTCAATTGAAATTGTATTATTTGTGAATTTCTCTAAAACTAATTTGAAATAACTATTATTAGTAGAATCAATTAAAAACCATTTGTTATTCTTTTTTAAGAATATTTTATAAAGTGAAATTTCATCTTGTAAATTAAGTCTATTCCATTTAAGTTCTGTTTCTCTTGAACATATATTGTAATTATATTCTAAAATTGTTGAATAGAAATTTGTTGATTGCGCACTAGTTTGAAATTTAGGAGGCGTTGAGTAACAATAGTCAAATGCAGCTATTCTGAAATTTGAAATAGTTTTAATAGTAGGATTAAAAATAGTATAGAAACTATTTATTAAATTATCCTTTCTTAATAC
>JBKCEW010000193.1:0-5020 GCA_046304235.1 Crocinitomicaceae bacterium
GATTAGATATTATAAAAAAAGATAAAATTAAAAAAACGAGTTTCTTCATTTTAATGCTATTCTAACTTAAAAATAAATAATTTAAATCCTTATTTAAAACGTAAAACAAATTAAAACTAACACCTAAATGTTTATTTTCATCAGTATTAAATTCTTCCTGATTTAAAGTATACTAATTCCATTTTATTTTTATTTATTTTTGAACTTAAATTTTTCCAAATGAATAAACTAATATTAGTATCCTTTTTATTTTCATCACTTTTCTTAAAAGCACAAAATCAAGACGTAAGACAAAGTTCTAGAAAAATAGAAGAAGTTTTAACATATATAAACCATCTCTATGTCGATGATGTTAATAATAACAAGTTAACAGAAGCAGCAATTACCGCTACACTCGAAAAATTAGACCCTCATTCTTCTTACATATCAAAAGAAGACGTAGATGATGCAAATCAAACTATAAATGGAAATTTTGTTGGTGTAGGTATTCGCTTTCAATTACTAAAAGATACACTAATCGTTGTAGGAACTGTTCCTGGAGGTCCTTCTGAAAAAATTGGTATTCGTGCTGGTGATAAAATCATTAAAGTAGAAGGTATATCAATTGCTAATGTGAAATTAAAAAACTCTCAAGTTCGCGAAAAACTAATGGGAGAACTAGGATCAAAAGTTAAAGTAGAAATTTTGAGAAAAGGCGAGCTCAATTCTCTTTTATTTACAATCACTAGGGATAAAATCCCTTTAAATTCTGTAGATTGTCATTATATGTTAACCCCAACAACAGGTTACATAAAATTAAATAGCTTCTCTCATACTTCAACCGACGAAATAAAAGCAAGTCTTAAATCTTTAAACGAACAAGGAATGAAGAATCTAATCCTTGATTTACAAGATAATGGTGGTGGTGTAATGCAAGCAGCAAAAAATATTAGCGATGAATTTTTATCAAATAATAAACTTGTAGTTTTTTCTGAGGGCAAGCATCAACCTCGTCAAGATATGGTTTGTGATACTAAAGGACAATTTGAGAAAGGGAAATTGGTTGTTTTAGTAAACGAAAATTCTGCATCTGCAAGCGAAATTGTAAGTGGTGCTATTCAAGATTGGGATAGAGGTCTTATTATTGGAAGAAGAACTTACGGTAAAGGATTAGTTCAAAGACCGTTAACTCTTTCAGATGGTTCAGAAATGAGACTGACCATTGCACGCTATTTTACTCCAAGTGGTAGAAACATACAAAAACCATATGAAACAAATAGTGAAGAATATCACAAAGATTTTATTAAACGTTTGGCTCACGGAGAATTGACTACACAAGATAGTATCAAGTTCCCTGACAGCCTTAAGTTCCAAACTAAAGTCACCAAAAGAACTGTATATGGTGGTGGTGGAATTATGCCTGATATATTTGTACCATTAGACACGAATGAATTCAAACCCTTTTTTAGAAAAGTATTAAACGCTGGGGTTTTCAATTCATTTTCTTTAACCTACGTAGACAATAACAGGACTAATCTAAAGTTAAAATATACAAATTTTAATTCATTTAATAAAGACTTTTTATGTGATGAAAATCTAATGAATGAATTCTTAAATTTTATCAAAAAAGAACAACAGGATATGAAATTTGAAGTTAAAGAATTTAAGGAAAATGAAGAAATATTCAAATTATTTATAAAATCGTTAATTGCTCAAAATGTTTGGGGTACTACTGAATTCTACAAAATTTACAACAAACGTAATGCAATTTTAAACGTAGCAATAGATACTATTGAAAACACTAAAAAATTTGATAAATTTAATATCGAAAAGTAATCAAAATGAATAACAAAGTTTTATGTTTAATCTTTATAGTTGCATTGGGAGCATGTAACTCGAAATCATCAAAAAATGAAATTGTTTCATCAGTTGCTGCTGAACAATTATCTGATGAAGAATTAAAAAGAGAACTAAGCGCTATTGAAAAAGAAGAAAAAGCCAAAATTGTAGCAGAATTAAATAGTAGAACTTCTATATCATTTGAAAAATTAATTCATGATTTTGGGAAAGTTAAACCAGAAACAGATAATAGATATAAATTTAAATTCACAAATACAGGAAAAAATCCGTTAATCATTTCAGATGTTAAAGCAAGTTGTGGTTGTACAACTCCTTACAAACCTGAAAAACCAATTTTACCTGGAAAATCGGATTATATTGACGTTAATTTCCACCCTAAAGCAAGCCAAAGTGGTGACATTTCTAAAACAATTACAGTAGAATCAAATATTGAAGGAAAAATATCCGAACTTCAAATCAAGGCAATTGTAGAAAACTAAAAAAGGGATGCAAAACATCCCTTAATCTAAAATTTCTAGTATAAGAAATTATAACAAATTGTTCAATTTCAAAACAAAATCTTCAGCAGCTTCTTCTGCAACTTTTCTGATAGCAGGAAAATCTTTATTCGTTTTAGCTTTGTGAATTTTTCCAGTCATTTCATTTCTGAAATGAATCACTTCTTCAATTAACTCATTTGTCACTTCAGTTTTTGTTTCGTTGTATAATTGAATGCTAAAACATTCTTCTACTATGTCAAAAACCATTCTATTCAAATCTTTTTTAAACTCTTTTTTACTAGCCATAACTTAATTTATTTTCACAAAGATACAAAGTCAAAAGTAGGTTTCAAAAAAAAGAGAAATGAAAAACAAATGTTTTTCTACATCATTGATTTTGCTTAATATTGCAAAAAATTATTTTTCATTATGGCAACAACTGCAGACATTAAAAACGGTTTATGTATCAAGCATAACGACAAATTATTTCAAATAATTGAATTCCAACACGTAAAACCAGGCAAAGGCCCTGCTTTTGTCCGTACAAAATTGAGAAACATTGAATCTGGAAAAGTTTTAGATAATACTTTCTCTGCAGGTCACAAAATTGAACCTGTAAGAATCGAAAATCGAGAATACCAATATTTATATCAAGAAGGTAATGAATATGTTTTCATGAACAATGAATCATATGAGCAAGTTAATATTTCAGCAAAACTTATTGAAAAACCAGAGTTTTTAGTTGAAGGTATGAATTGTAATATACTTTTCCATGCTGAAGAAGAAAATCCTCTTGTTGTTGAATTACCTTTTTATATCATTTCTGAAGTTACTTATACAGAACCAGGTATAAAAGGAGATACTGCAACGAATACAATGAAACCTGCTACAATCGCTACTGGTGCTGAAGTTAGAGTTCCTTTATTTATTGATAATGGAGAGGTTATCAAAATTGATACTCGTACAGGTGTTTATGTAGAAAGAGTAAAAAATAAATAAGATTAGTTAATCATTATTCCAAGGAGTCCTAACAGACTCCTTTTTTTATTTTGTATTCTCTAACATTGGAACGAAACTAAAATTCCCGAAATTTTCAGTTTGAAATTCAGTTTCTGAAAGCTTGTAAATTCTTTTCATTTCTTGAATTGCACCTTCACCTACAGGAATTACCATTACCCCTCCTACTTTTAACTGATTTAATAAGTCTTGCGGTATAAATGGTGCCCCACACGTAACCAATACTTTATCAAATGGAGCTTCTATAATTCTACCTTTATACCCATCTCCAAAAAATAATTTTGGATTAAACTTCAATTTATCAATTATGTGCTTTGCTTTGATAAATAACTCTCTTTGTCTTTCTATGGAAAAAACTTTAGCACCCATTGCACATAAAATTGCTGTTTGAAAACCTGAACCTGTACCAATTTCCAAAACCTTATCCCCTTTTTGGATATCTAATAATTGAGTTTGAAATGCAACCGTAAATGGGTGTGAGATTGTTTGACCAGCTCCTATCTGAAATGCTATATTTGTATATGCTTGTTTTTCAAAAGCTAAGTCAAGAAAAAAATGCCTAGGAACTGAATCAAAAGCTTCTAAAACTTTTTCTTGCACAATCCCTTTTGCTCTTAATTCATCAATTAAAATTCTTCTTAACCCTTTATGTTTGAATGTATCTTGCATAGTTACAAATTTATGTTTCTTAACAATTAAATAAATATGTTTTTATTTCTTTTTTCCATATTGAGTTTTTCATAATTTTGGGGAAAAGAATTTTGATGTTAGGTTTAAAATTATCTACTGACCCAAGATGGGTGAATATTGCAGAAGGAAATATTGAAGAATTGTTGACTGATCACGCTTGGTGCGAACAAAAAGCTGCTTCTAATGCAATTTCAATAGTAACAATGCACCCAGAATATGAAGATATTGTAACTAAAATGCTTGATGTCGCACAAGAAGAGTTAGAACATTTTCAAATGGTACACGAAATTATCAAAAAGCGTGGTTTTTCACTTGGTAGAGAAAGAAAAGATAATTACGTAAATGAACTTTTTAGATTTCTAAAAAAAGATGGAAGTCGTTTAGATGCACTGATAGATCGTTTACTTTTTGCTGCTATGATTGAAGCTCGTAGTTGTGAACGTTTTAAAGTGCTTTCAGAAAATATAAAAGACGAAGAATTAGCTGAATTTTATCGTGAATTAATGATTAGCGAAGCCGGACACTATACATTATTTTTAAATTTTGCTCGAAAATATGGCAAAGAGAAAAATGTCGAAGAACGCTGGAAAGAATGGCTTTCATTCGAAGATGAATTGATTCAAAAATACGGAAACAAAGAAACGGTACACGGATAATGAGCGAAGACTTTTCTATGTTTTCCAATCGCAAGAAAATGGAAGATGGAGATTATTATTTCTCTCCAGAGGGTTTTATTGTGTTTACAGAGCAATATCATTTAAAAAGAGGCTATTGTTGCAAAAGCGGTTGCAAACACTGTCCTTATGGTTTCAATAAAAAAACAGGAGTCGTTAGTTCAAAAAAATAAAACTAATAAATCCCATTCTCAGGAAATTTACCTTTGTATTGACTTAAGATATTCTTAATAGATTGGACATCTGCCTCCACATCACCTGTTGGTTCGAATAAAGAATGAAACCCACCAGTTTTAGTAGCAAAATCAATATAAGCTATAT